>NZ_JBHYIG010000102.1:10481-29013 GCF_042740015.1 Streptomyces sp. NPDC059037 | reverse complement strand
GAGTAGGACGCCGCCGAACTATTTTTGAATGGGAAACCCCCGCACCGGGATACGGTGCGGGGGTTTTCTGCGTTTAAGGGGTGCTTCCCCTTTTCATTTCAGGGGTTTCCCTTTCGTCAGAGGCGGCCGGCCGCTTTCAGGGACAGGTAAGCGTCCGCCAGAGCGGGGGGCAGCTCTGTCGGTGTTGCGTCTACGACTGTGACGCCGTGCCGGATGAGTTGTTCTGCTGTGCGGTGGCGTTCCGCGTTGGCCTGGGCGGCTGCTGCGGCGTCGTAGACGGCCTCGGTTGTTCCTCGGGCCTTGGCCATCTGCTCGATGTGCGGGTCCGCGACCGATGCCAGCAGGACCTTGTGACGCTGGGTGAGGCGGGAGAGCACCGGGAGCAGGCCCTCTTCGATGGGGGCCGCGTCGAGGCTGGTCAGTAGCACGATCAAGGAGCCGCGGTTGGCGGTGCGGAGGGCTGTTGAGGTCAGGCCACGGGCGTCTGTTTCGACGAGTTCCGGTTCCAGTGTGGCCAGGGCGTTGACGACCGAGGGGAGGACTTCGCCCGCGGCCTTGCCCTGGACGAGGGCGCGTACCCGGCGGTCGTATGCGAGAAGGTCCACGCGGTCGCCGGCTCGGGAGGCCAGGGCGGCGAGGAGCAGCGCGGCGTCCATGGAGGCGTCCAGGCGAGGGGCGTCGCCGACTCGGCCCGCTGACGTGCGGCCGGTGTCGAGGACCAGCAGGATGTGGCGGTCCCGTTCCGGGCGCCAGGTGCGGATGGCGACGGTGGACTGGCGGGCGGTGGCGCGCCAGTCGATGGAGCGGGTGTCGTCACCGGGGACATAGTCGCGAAGGCTGTCGAACTCGGTGCCCTGACCGCGGGTCAGCATGCTGGTGCGGCCGTCGAGTTCGCGGAGGCGGGCCAGCTTGGAGGGGAGGTGCTTCCGGCTGGTGAATGGGGGCAGGACCCGGAGTGTCCAGGGGACTTTGTGGCTGCCCTGGCGGGTGAGGAGGCCCAGGGGGCCGTACGAGCGGATGGTGACGCGGTCGGACTGGTGGTCGCCTCGGCGGGTGGGGCGCAGGCGTGTGGTGAGGCGGCGGCGCTCGCCCGGAGGGATCGTCAGCCGGTGTCGGGACGCCTCGACTTCGGTGCCGGGCTGCCAGCTGCTGGGCGGCCAGGCGTCGCGGAGCTGGGCGCGCAGGGGGCGGCCGGAGGTGTTGGTGATGGTCAGGTCGATGTCGGCGGTGTCGCCGAGACGTACGGAAGTGTCGCCCGAGCGGGTCAGGCCGAGGCGGCGTACGGGGGCGGCCAGGGCGAAGTCGCAGGCGCAGGCCAGGGCCAGGGGGGTGTTGACGGCGAGGATGCCGGTCCAGCTCGGGTCCCAGAGGCCCACGGGGAGGCTGCCGATGGCCGCCAGGAGGGCGGTGCGGCCGGTGAGGGCCATCAGCGGGGGACCGGGACGTGGGCGAGGATCGCGTTGATGACGGAGTCGGCCGTCACGCCCTCCATCTCGGCCTCGGGGCGTAGTTGGACGCGGTGGCGGAGGGTGGGGAGGGCGAGGGCCTTCACGTCGTCGGGGATGACGTAGTCGCGGCCGGTCAGCCAGGCCCAGGCGCGGGCCGTGGAGAGGAGCGCCGTCGCGCCGCGGGGGGAGACGCCGAGCGTGAGGGACGGGGACTCGCGGGTGGCGCGGCAGATGTCCACCACGTAGGCGGTGATCTCGGGGGAGACGCTGGTCTTGGCGACCGCTGTGCGGGCGGCTTCCAGGTCCCCGGGGCCGGCGACGGGGCGTACGCCGGCGGCGCGCAGGTCGCGGGGGTTGAAGCCGTCGGCGTGGCGCGTGAGGACGTTGATCTCGTCCTGGCGGGAGGGGAGCGGGACCGTGAGCTTGAGGAGGAAGCGGTCCAACTGGGCTTCGGGGAGTGGGTACGTGCCTTCGTACTCGACCGGGTTCTGGGTGGCCGCCACCAGGAAGGGCTCGGGGAGCGGGCGGGGCGTGCCGTCGACCGTGACCTGGCGTTCCTCCATCGCTTCGAGGAGGGAGGACTGGGTCTTGGGCGGGGTGCGGTTGATCTCGTCGGCGAGCAGGAGGTTGGTGAAGACCGGGCCCGGCTGGAACGAGAACTCGGTGGTGCGGGCGTCGTAGATGAGGGAGCCCGTGATGTCGCTCGGCATCAGGTCGGGGGTGAACTGGACGCGCTTGGTGTCGAGTTCGAGGGATGCGGCGAGGGCGCGTACGAGCAGGGTTTTCGCCACTCCGGGGACGCCTTCGAGGAGGACGTGGCCGCGGCAGAGGAGGGCCACGACGAGGCCCGTCACCGCGGGGTCCTGGCCGACCACGGCCTTGGAGATCTCGGTGCGCAGGGACTCCAGGGAGGAGCGGGCGCTGCCGGAGCTCCCGGCGTTGTCAGTGGTCGGGTCCATCATGAAGAACGTACCTCTCTTTCGAGGGCGTCGAGTTGGTCGGCGAGGGCGATCAAGGCTGCGTCGTTGCCGGGGGGTTGGCCGAAGAGGAGGGGAAGCAGGTCCTGGCCGGGGGTGTGGAGCCGGGCGGTCAGGGCGGGGAGCAGGGTCTCGGGCGCGTGCGCCTGGGCGGGGGATACGCCGACGAGGGGGGCGAGGCGGGTGCGGGTCGCCGAGCGGAGTGCTGCTGCCGCGCGGTCGCGGGCGTTCGCCTTGCGGTAGAGGCGGGCGCGGCCTTCGACGGTTTCGGAGGCGCGGATGGCGACGGGGAGGCGTTCGGGGACCAGCGGGCCGAGGCGGCGGGCGCGCCAGAGGGCGGCTAGTACGGCGGCGATGGTGAGTTGCAGGGTGCCCCAGAGCCAGCCGGAGGGGATCAGGTCGAAGAAGTCGCGGTCTTCGGCGTCGGTCGCGGCGTCGTCGGCGAGCGAGGGGAGGTACCAGACCAAGTGGGGGCGGGAACCGAGGAGTTGCAGGGCGAGCGAGGCGTTGCCGTGCTCGTCGAGGCGGTCGTTGAAGAGGATGTCGGGGGCGCCGAGTACGACGGTGTCGCCCTCTCCGTCGGCGGCCGGGAGCTGGAGGAGGCTGGGCAGGCCGTCGCTGAGGTAGCAGGCGTCGGCGTCCGGGGCGAGGGTGTCGTAGCGGAGGCCGCCCACGTCCGCGGAGCCGGCGCGCTGTGCGGCGGGCAGGGAGCAGCGGGGGGAGAGCGTCGAGTCGAGGCTGGGGGTGGCGTCGGCGGTGACCCCGGGGGCGAGGGCGCCGATCGACGGGGTTCCGGGGGTGAGGAGGACGGTGCGGCCTCCGGAGTCCTTGGTGGCCGCGTGGAGGCGCGACTGCTGGCGGTCGGTGAGCAGGTCGGGGGAGGTCACCAAGAGCGTGGTGTCCGGGCCTGCCGCGGACCGGGCCTCTTCGGAGGTGGTGACGACGCGGGTGGACACGCCCTGGTCGGCGAGGAGTTCGGCGACGGCACGGCTGCCGTAGGGGTCGGCGGAACGAGGGTCGAGCCGGCCGTGCTGGGTTCCGGAGCGGACCGCGGCGATCGCGATGGCGGCAGCCAGGAGGACGACCAGGGCGAGCAGGATGCCGCGGGTTCGGGTCCAGATCCGGCGGGGGGTGGCCGAGATGGAGGTGGAGGCAGGCGCCGGGGTCGTGGAGGTGGTCGCGGGGGCGGACCGCTGAAGGGGGGCCGGGGGCGCGGTGGCGACGGGGGAGCCGCTTGGCGAGGGTGCCTTGCCCGGGTTCGAGGGGCTTGGGGTGGGTGCTTCGGGGGTGCGGGGAGGTGTGTCGGAGGGCGGGTGGTTGGTGGGGGTGCCTGGGGTGGAGGAGTGCGTGGGGTCGGTCGGCAGGGGTGTGTCGCCCGGGTTCGAGGTGCCTGGGGTGGGTGCTTCGGGGGTGGCGGGAGGCGTGTGCGAGGTGGGGTGGTTGGTGGGGGTGTTCGGGTCGGGAGGGTGTGCGGGGCCGGTCACTTGGGGGCTCCCTGGGGGAGGGGGCTGTGGGTGAGGGTCGGCTTGGTGCGGGTCAGGGTTTCGTCCAGGTCGGACATGAGGGCGTACGCGGCTTCGGTGGCGGTGCGGCCGCCGTATGTCACGTCGTCGAACTCCTGGGCGGCGGTGCGCAGTCGGGCCGTGTGCGCGGGAAGGGTGAGGGAGGCCTCGGCTGCCGCCTCGTCGGCGGTGCGGCCGGGGCGGGGGTCCAGGAGAGCGCGTTCCTCCAGGGAGCGGACGATGGCCCGCATGCGCTCCTGGACGGCCTGGTTCCAGTGGCCCTGGGCGGCGTGTGCCTCGGCGGCGGCGCGGTGTTCCGCCGCGCTGCGGGGGCGGTCGTCGAAGAGGGCGGGGGAGGAGGTGAGGGCCCGGAGGGGGGTGCCGAGGCGCCACCAGAGGGCCGCGACGACGGCCAGCACGGCGAGGACGATGACCAGGAGGCCGAAGCTGCCGCCCGGGGTCGCGCCCGAGGCGGCGGTGAACAGGTCGTCGACCCACTCCCAGAAGCGGCTCAGGGCCCGCTGCAGGAGGCTGGGGTCGTTCTCGTGGTACATCGGCTTGGACAGTTCGCGCTCGGCCGCCTCCCGTGCGGGCCCGCGCGGAATCGTCACCGGTGGGTCCTCGCCTGTGCGGGGCAGGAGCGATGCCCCCGCCCCGAGTCCCCGCAGTACGTCCCCCCTCACCGCATCAGCTCCCGGGTGTGCCGGGGGCGTCGGATCCGCCCTGGAGGCCCGCGGCGCGGGCGAGTTCCAGGTCGAGGGCTTCGCGGCGGATCCGCTGGTCGATGTAGAGCAGCACCGTCACGCCTGCGGTGATCGGGAAGGTGAGCATGGAGCCGATCACCGAGCCGATGCCGCTGACGATCAGGAAGGTCCAGCCGAGCTCGCCGGTGCCGCTGTCGAGGAAGCCGGTGACGCCGTCGCCGCTCACCGCGCCCGCGATGAGGGTGAACGGGATCACGATGATCGACGCGACGACGTTGGCGATGATCGCGGCGAGCAGCTGGATGCCGAAGACCCGCCACCAGGAGCCGCGGACCAGCTTCACGGAGCGGGTCATCGACTTCTTCACGCCCTGCTTCTCGAGCATCAGGGCGGGCGAGGCGAGCGAGAAGCGGATCAGCAGCCAGATGGCGACGATCAGAGCGCCGAATCCGCCGAGGACGGCGAGGCTGACACCCGCGTCGGATCCGCCGGCCAGCGCGATCAGTACGCCCGGCATGATGCCGATGGCGACGACGGCGCCGCCGATGAGCGGAAGCAACAGCGTCAGGCCGATCAGCCTCGGCAGCTGCGGCTTGGCGTCCCGCCAGGCCTCCGCCGTGGTCACCGACTTGCCGAGCACCGCGCGGCTGGTGACCATCGTGAGCAGAGCCGTGGCGACGATCGTGCCGAGCAGGGTGATCAGCAGGACCACGCCGGAGCTGAGCAGGGTGTCGCCGAGGGCTCGGGTCAGTTCGCCGACTGTCGCGCTCGGGTCGTTGAGGGCGTCCGTGTCGGCGGTGTCGTTGAGGACGAGTCCCTGCAGCAGGATGACGAGGACTTCCGTGAACACGGCCACGGCGAGGGAGATGCCGAGGACCGTGCGCCAGTGCGTGCGCATCGTGGAGACCGCGCCGTCCAGGATCTCGCCGACGCCGAGCGGCCGCAGCGGGATGACACCGGGCTTGGCGGCGGGCGGCGGGCCCTGCCATGCGCCCCAGCCGGGGTAGCCGCCGGGGCCGCCGGGACCGGGGCCGCCGGGGCGTCCGCCGCCCCAGCCTCCGCCGGGCGGCGGTGGTGGCGGGGGCGGGGTCTGGCCGGCGGGCGGAGGGCTCGGTGCGGACCACTGGGCGGGTGGCGGCTGCTCCTTGGACCACTTGGAACCCGGACCGTCCGGCTGGTCCGCGGGCTCGGTGGGTTCCTTGCCGGAGTCCTGTCCGTCGTCGGAGGGGGCAGATCCGGGCGAAGCCCAGCCCGGAGTGTCGTTCATCGTCGCTCCTTCACGGTGCCCGTCCGCGGTCGCGGCGGCAGGTTGCCAGCCATCGTGCCACGGCGTGCCCCGGTGGTGACCGGGTGCCGTAGGGGCTGCACACCTTCAATTGTCCGTCCGGTACGGGGCAGACTGGACGGATGGCTGATCAGTACGCGCAATCCGGCGAGGACATACGGCCGACTCAGACCTCCGCGACCCCTGCGACCCCTGCGACGTCCGCGCCCCCTGTGGCGCCCACGTCTCGTGCGACCCCTGTGGCGCCCACGTCTCCCGCGATCCGCTGGGACGAGCCACCGGAGGGCCCCGTACTGGTCCTCCTCGACCAGACCAGGCTGCCGGGCGAGGAGGCGGAGCTGGTGTGCACCGACGCGCCCGCACTGGTGCAGGCGATCCGCACGCTCGCCGTGCGCGGGGCGCCGCTGCTCGGGATCGCCGGGGCGTACGGCGTCGCGCTCGCCGCCGTACGCGGCTTCGACGTGGACGCGGCGGCGGACGCGCTCGCGGGGGCCAGGCCCACCGCGGTCAACCTCGGGTACGGCGTGCGCAGGGCTCACGCGGCGTACCGCTCGGCGCTGTCGGGCGGGGCCGGCCAGGAGGAGGCGGCCGCGGCGGCGCTCGCGGAGGCGAAGGCACTGCACCGGGAGGATGCCGAGGCCAGCGCGCGGATGGCGGTGCACGGTCTGGCGCTGCTCGACGAGCTGCTGCCGGGCGGCCAGCACCGGATCCTGACCCACTGCAACACCGGGGCGCTGGTCTCCGGCGGTGAGGGCACGGCGTTCGCGGTGGCGCTCGCGGCGCACCGCACAGGGCGGCTGCGCAGGCTGTGGGTGGACGAGACGCGTCCGTTGCTGCAGGGTTCGAGGCTCACGGCGTATGAGGCGGCGCGCAGCGGAATGGCGTACACCTTGCTCACGGACAACGCGGCGGGGTCGCTGTTCGCGGCAGGAGAGGTGGACGCCGTGTTGATCGGCGCCGACCGCATTGCCGCCGACGGTTCGGTGGCCAACAAGGTGGGGAGCTATCCGCTCGCTGTGCTGGCCCGCTACCACCACGTTCCGTTCATCGTGGTGGCACCGGTCACGACCGTGGACCCGGACACCCCGGACGGGGCATCCATCGAGGTCGAGCAGCGGGCGAGTCATGAAGTGACGGAGGTCACGGCACCCTATGTGCCGGTGGCCGGCGCGGAGGCGGGAGGCGGGATCGCGGTGGCACCTCTGGGGACCCAGGCGTACAACCCCGCCTTCGATGTGACGCCGCCGGAACTGGTGACGGCGATCGTCACCGAGGAGGGCGTCGTGTCGCCCGTGACGGCGGTGGGCCTTGCCGAGCTGTGCGCCGGATCCCGCTGACATCGGTGGGCGATATCGGTGGCTGATATCCACAGCCGTGGACGACCGCAGACAGTAGTGGCCATATACGACTATCGTCACAGGTCAGTGACCTGCCTCACCAGCGCCCCGGTCACCGTTACGAGAATGGGATGATGTCAGGCATGAAGGGACGAGTCCTTGTCGTCGACGACGACACCGCACTGGCCGAGATGCTCGGGATTGTGCTGCGTGGTGAAGGTTTTGAGCCGTCGTTCGTAGCTGATGGCGACAAGGCGCTGGCCGCTTTCAGGGAGGCAAAGCCGGATCTTGTACTGCTGGATTTGATGTTGCCGGGCCGTGATGGCATCGAGGTGTGCCGCCTGATCAGGGCGGAGTCCGGGGTGCCGATCGTCATGCTCACGGCCAAGAGCGACACCGTGGACGTCGTGGTCGGGCTTGAGTCCGGCGCTGATGACTACATCGTGAAGCCCTTCAAGCCGAAGGAGCTCGTGGCCCGGATCAGGGCGCGGCTGCGGAGGTCGGAGGAGCCCGCGCCGGAGCAGCTGGCCATCGGTGACCTGGTCATCGACGTGGCGGGGCACTCCGTGAAGCGGGACGGGCAGTCGATCGCGCTGACGCCGCTCGAGTTCGACCTGCTGGTCGCGCTGGCGCGCAAGCCGTGGCAGGTGTTCACGCGTGAGGTGCTGCTCGAGCAGGTCTGGGGCTATCGGCACGCGGCGGACACCCGTCTGGTGAACGTGCACGTGCAGCGGCTGCGCTCGAAGGTCGAGCGGGACCCGGAGCGGCCGGAGATCGTGGTGACCGTCCGTGGTGTCGGTTACAAGGCCGGACCGAGCTGACGTGTCCCGGGACAGTTCCCCCGCACCGCCCGGGGCTCCGGGTGGCCGCTCGGGGCGGACTGGAGGACCGGCGCGGCGCGGCTCCACGTTCGGGCGGCTCCTCGACGGCGGTCTGCTGTTGCAGGGCGGGGTGCAGGGCAGCCCCGTCCTGAGGCTCTTCTCGCGCTGGGTGCGGCGTCCGCTGCTGCCCGCGCTGCGGCTGTGGCGGCGCAACATCCAGCTGAAGGTCGTCGTCACGACGCTGCTCATGTCGCTCGGTGTCGTCCTGATGCTGGGCTTCGCCGTCATGAGTTCCGTGAACAACGGCCTGCTCAAGGCCAAGGTGAAGGCCTCGCAGAGCCAGGCCGACGGCGGCTTCCGGGCCGCTCAGGAGCAGGCGAACTCGGCCAGGCCGAGTGCCGGGCAGGACAGCGGCACGCCGGACGGCCGGACCACACCGCCCACGGCCGTGTGGATGTCCGACCTGGTGGAGCAGCTCTCCAGCGGCGGTCAGAGCGCCTTCAACGTGGTGACGCTGAGCCCCACGTCCACGGGCGACGGCGGCAGTGTGCGCGGACCGCGCGCCTCCGGGGGCGTGGATCCGATCCAGAGCGTGCCCGAGGAGCTGCGCGAGAGCGTCGACAAGGGCACCAGGGCCTATCAGGCCAATACACGGATCGTCTTCAACGACGGTCGTGACGCGCAGCCCGGTCTGGTGATCGGCAAGCGGCTCAATGACCTCAATGGCGATGCCTACCAGCTGTACTACCTCTTCCCGCTGACGCAGGAGGAGGAGTCGCTCGGGGTGGTGCGGACGACGCTCGCCACGGCAGGACTGTTTGTGGTGGTGCTTCTCGGTGCCATCGCGTGGCTTGTGGTGCGCCAGGTCGTGACGCCGGTACGGATGGCGGCCGGCGTCGCCGAGCGGCTGTCCGCCGGGCGCCTTCAGGAACGTATGAAGGTCACCGGAGAGGACGACATCGCCCGGCTCGGTGAGGCCTTCAACAAGATGGCGCAGAACCTGCAGCTGAAGATCCAGCAGCTGGAGGAGCTGTCTCGGATGCAGCGGCGGTTCGTGTCCGATGTGTCGCATGAGCTGCGTACGCCGTTGACGACCGTGCGGATGGCGGCCGATGTCATCCACGACGCGCGCGTGGACTTCGATCCGGTGACGGCGCGGTCGGCCGAGCTGCTCGCCGATCAGCTGGACCGGTTCGAGACGCTGCTCGCGGATCTGCTCGAGATCAGCCGGTTCGACGCCGGCGCCGCGGCGCTCGAGGCCGAGCCGATAGATCTGCGGGAGGTCGTCCGCAGGGTCGTGGGCGGCGCGGAGCCGCTGGCCGAGCGCAAGGGCACGCACGTACGGATCGTCGGGGACCAGCAGCCGGTGATCGCCGAGGCCGACGCCCGGCGGGTCGAGCGGGTGCTGCGGAATCTCGTCGTCAACGCCGTGGAGCACGGTGAGGGCCAGGACGTCGTGGTGCGGCTCGCTGCGGCGGGCGGCGCGGTCGCCGTTGCTGTGCGGGACTACGGAGTGGGGCTCAAGCCCGGCGAGGCGACCCGGGTCTTCAGCCGCTTCTGGCGGGCCGACCCGGCACGCGCGCGTACCACCGGTGGTACGGGACTCGGGCTTTCCATCGCCCTGGAGGACGCACGGCTGCACGGCGGCTGGCTGCAGGCGTGGGGCGAGCCCGGCGGTGGTTCGCAGTTCCGGCTCACCCTGCCGCGTACGGCCGACGAGGCGCTCCGGGGATCGCCGATACCCCTGGAGCCCGAGGACTCGCGCCGCCACCGCGGACTGAACGATGCCGGTCTTCCGCTCGGCGGTCTGAGCAAGCTGGCCACGGTGCCGGCCCAGCCGTCGGCGGCGGAGCGGGTGGCGCCGCCCGTCCCGGCGAGGGCGCCGATCGCGCCGAGGCTCGCGCAGGCGGCCATGGCGGTGGATCCGGCGGCGCTGCCCGGCAGCGGTGCGCGGGTCGTGCCGCGGCGGCCCCTGGACGACGAGGCGAGGCCGGGCGACGAGCCGCAGGGCGGTGCCGCCGGGGCGGACGAGGGCTCCGGAGAGCCGCGTCCGCCGAAGGACGAGGCGAGGGAAGCGGCGGCCGCGGAAGTGGATCCTGTCAGGGAAGGGGAGGCCTCTCGTGGGCGCTGACCACGATCGACGCGGTCACCGGCGTCCGCTGGGGGCAGGTGTGCTGTTCGGCTGCTGCGGGGCGCTGCTCGCGGGCTGTGCGTCGATGCCCGACAGCGGGAACCTGAAGGCGGTCGACGCGTCCCAGCGGCCCGACTCGCAGTCGCAGGTCCGCGTCTACGCGATGCCGCCGGGCGAGAACGCGGGCCCCCTGGAGATCGTCTCGGGCTTCCTCGAGGCGCTCACCAGCGATGATCCTCAGTTCGACATGGCCCGCAAGTATCTGACCAAGGAAGCGTCCAGGAGCTGGCAGCCGGATCTGCGGACCACGGTGCTCGCGGACGGTCCGAGCACCGGCTCGGGGAACCCCGGCGACCGTGACCAGAACGGCCGTTCGTTCCCGCTGACCGGGCGCAAGGTCGCCACGGTGGACAAGCAGCACGCGTACCAGCTCAACAATGACGCGTACAGCGAGACGGTCCATCTCACGCGGCAGGACGGGCCCAACGGCAAGGAGTGGCGGATCGACCGGGTGCCGCAGGGGGTCGTGCTCGGGCAGTCCGACTTCCAGCGCATCTACTGGTCCGTCAACAAGTACTACTACGCGTCGAATTCGTCCAAGACCGGTGCGGGCGGCGGCCAGGAGGCGCTCGTCGCCGACCCCGTCTACATACGGCAGCGAATAGACCCGTTGACGGAGACGGTCAAGGCCCTGCTCGAAGGGCCGACGAACTGGCTCAAGCCGGTGGTCACCACGATCTTCCCGGGCGGTACGCGGCTCAAGGAGGGCACCAAGACGCTGGCGCCCGACGACCAGAACAAGTTGACGGTGCCGCTGAACAAGGAGGCCGACAACTACGACCAGGGGTTGTGCACCAAGATGGCGGCGCAACTGCTCTTCACGCTCCAGGACTTGAAGTCGTCGAGCGTCAAGGAGGTGGAGCTGCAGCGCTCCAACGGGTCGCAGCTGTGTGTCCTGAGCGAGGACCGGGCCGAGACCGTGGCGCCGCATCGCACCGCCGACCACCCCGATTACCAGTACCTCGTCGACGACAAGAAGCGCCTGGTGCGGATGCCCGCGGGCGTCGCGGGCAGCAAGGCCGAACCGGTGCAGGTGCCAGGGCCGTTGGGCGAGGGCTCGAAGTCGTTGCGTACGGCCGCCGTGTCGCGTGACGAGGAGCGCGCGGCCGGGGTGTCGCTCGACGGGCGCTCGCTGTACATGGGGTCGCTGACGCCGGGCAGCCCGCTGGGCAAGCCGGAGGCGCGCAGCAAGGCGAAGTCGGAGGAGGACGGTTTCTCCACGCCCAGTTGGGACGGCAGGGGCGACCTCTGGGTGGCCGACCGCGACGGGAAGGGATCGCGGCTGCTCTGGCTCGACCAGGGCGCGGGCGAGCCGATGCAGGTGAAGATCGCGGGCCTCGACGGACGGATCGAGGCGGTGCGGGTGTCGGCGGACGGCGTGCGCATCGCGCTCCTGGTGAAGAAGGACGGCAAGACGTCCCTGCGGATCGGCCGCGTCGAGCGGACCGGCACCAAGGGTGAGCAGCCGGACATCTCGGTGGTCGAACTGCGCCGGGCGGCACCGCAGATGGAGGAGGTCACCGCCATGTCCTGGGCGGGCGGCAGCCGCCTCGTGGTGGTCGGGCGCGAGTCCGGTGGTGTGCAGCAGATCCGGTACGTCCAGTCCGACGGCTCGGCGCTGCCGGGCGCGACGCTGCCCGGCCTCACCGGCGTGAAGGAGATCGCGGCGTCGGAGGACGAGCGGCAGCCGCTGGTGGCGCACTCGGACGACGGGATCGTGCGGCTGCCGACGGGCGCGCAGTGGCAGACGGTGGTGAAGGAAGGCACGGCTCCGGTCTATCCGGGCTGACGCTCCGGTCTGTCCGGGCCGGCCAGTCCCCCGTCTGTCCGGGCCGACCCCCGGCCCATCCGGGCTGACCGTCCCCCGATCGGGGGTAACGCCTCTGTCGTGCCGTGGAGTTGTCCACAGGAGGTTTTCCACAGGGGTGGCAGGGCTGTTCGCGCCTTGGCACAGTGGAGGACATGCGGGGGTGGTGGCAGGACCTCACCGATCTGGTGCTGCCGGCCGAGTGCGGAGGCTGCGGGAGGCCTCGTGCGGCGCTGTGTGCGGGGTGCCGCGAGGCCCTGTGCGGGGCCGTGCCGTGCCGGGTGCGGCCGGATCCTCGGCCGCCGGGGCTGCCGGTGGTGCACGCCGCGGCTCCGTACGAGGACGCGGTGCGGGCCGTGCTGCTCGCGCACAAGGAACGGGGCGCTCTGGCGCTTGCGGGGCCGCTCGGCGCGGGTCTCGCGGGGGCGGTGCGGGCCGGACTGCGGGCGGGGACGCGGGCCGGGACGCGGGGCGCTGCGGAGGGTGACGGGGCGGTACTGCTGGTGCCCGTGCCGTCGGCGCGGGGAGCCGTGCGGGCGCGGGGGCACGACCCGGTGCGGCGGATCGCGCTGGCCGCCGCGGGCGAGCTGCGCGGGGCGGGCACGCGGGCCCGGGTGCTCTGCGTGCTGCGCCAGCGGCGCGCCGTGGCCGACCAGTCGGGGCTCAACTCCCGTCAGCGGCAGGCCAATCTGGCCGGAGCCCTGGAGGTGACCGCGGGTGCTCGCCGGCTGCTCGCCGGGGGCGGCCGGGTGGTGATCGTGGACGACCTGATGACCACGGGTGCGTCCCTGGCCGAGGCTGCCCGCGCAATGCGTGACGTACACACGGATTCGATAGGGCGGGCGGCGCCGGTAACAGCCCGTGAAATCACGGGCGAGAACGCGATCAGCGCGGCCGTTGTCGCCGCTTCACCGGAATCCTTCGAAATAAACCGGAACTGACTGGGAACTTGCATCGTTGCAGGTAGTGAGAGGGCCAATACCCCTGAATGGAGGTACGCGTCAGTAGAGGGTGACGACATCCGTCCGGGCGAGATATGTTCGGTTGTGAGGAATGGCGGACGCCGTCCCTCGTATATCGGAATGCCGGTCGCAGGGTTTTCGCAATCACCCGGACCGGCCGGGGTGGAGATCTTGTTCGCGGGGGAGGAGGAGGTGGAAGTCACCGAGTCCGAGGCTCCGGGAGTCACCGGGGCCTGGTGCAAAAGGGAGATGCTCCGCCGCCGAAGCGGAGCGATCCGGGAACGGAGTTCTGCGTGGACATCGTCGTCAAGGGCCGCAAGACCGAGGTGCCCGAGCGGTTCCGCAAGCACGTGGCCGAGAAGCTGAAGCTGGAGAAGATCCAGAAGCTCGACGGCAAGGTGATCAGCCTCGACGTCGAGGTGTCCAAGGAAACCAACCCGCGTCAGGCCGACCGTTCCGACCGGGTGGAGATCACTCTCCGCGGGCGCGGACCTGTGATCCGCGCGGAAGCCTCGGCAACTGACCCGTACGCGGCGCTCGACCTGGCCACGGCCAAGCTGGACGCCCGGCTGCGCAAGCAGCACGAGAAGCGCCACAACCGGCGAGGCACCGGCAGGCTCTCCGCCGCCGAAGTCGCCGAGCGGGTCCCGGACGCGGCGTACCTCAACGGAGACGGCACCGTCGCACGTGAGGAAGAGCCCGACGGCGTGCCGGTCAAGAGGATCGGCTCACTGGAGATCCAGGGCGAAGGCCCCCTCGTGGTCCGCGAGAAGACCCACGTCGCGGCCCCCATGTCGCTCGACCAGGCGCTCTACGAGATGGAGCTGGTCGGGCACGACTTCTACTTGTTCGTCGACTCGGAGACGAAGGAACCGAGTGTCGTCTACCGGCGGCACGCCTACGACTACGGCGTCATCCGCCTCAATACCGACCCGATGGTCGCGCAGGCCCAGTCGGCCGGCGGGGGCGGTGCGCTCGGCGGCTGACCTCAGCCGGCCGAGAGCTGAACAGGTGCCCCTGGAGCGCGCGTGCGCCCCCAGGGGCACCATCATGCGACCCCTGCGCGCACCGCACCGCGGCCCGGGCATGAAATCATGGGCGAGCCGGCCAACCGGCAGGCTGGTGCCTCGGGTTGGCGCAGCCAACGCACAACGGGCCATGGCCTTCAGGGGGAGGAACGATGGCGGACAGCTTCGGACCGATGCGGGACGATGACGCCGACGACGGCATCGGCATCGGCACGGACGCGGGCGCACCGCGCAAGGAGCCCATCAGGGTCCTTGTGGTGGACGACCACGCGCTCTTCCGCCGGGGCCTGGAGATCGTCCTCGCCGCCGAGGAGGACATTCAGGTGGTCGGGGAGGCGGGGGACGGCGCCGAGGCGGTGGACAAGGCCGCTGACCTGCTGCCGGACATCGTGCTGATGGACGTACGGATGCCCAAGCGCGGAGGCATCGAGGCGTGCACCTCCATCAAGGAGGTGGCACCCAGTGCCAAGATCATCATGCTGACCATCAGTGATGAAGAGGCCGATCTTTACGACGCGATCAAGGCGGGGGCGACCGGTTATCTCCTCAAGGAGATTTCCACCGACGAGGTGGCCACGGCGATTCGCGCGGTGGCCGACGGGCAGTCGCAGATCAGCCCGTCCATGGCCTCCAAGCTGCTCACCGAGTTCAAATCGATGATCCAGCGCACCGATGAGCGCAGACTGGTGCCCGCGCCGCGGCTGACCGACCGCGAACTGGAAGTGCTGAAGCTGGTGGCCACGGGGATGAACAACCGCGATATCGCGAAGGAGCTGTTCATCTCCGAGAACACCGTGAAGAACCACGTGCGCAACATCCTGGAGAAGCTGCAGCTGCACTCCAGGATGGAGGCCGTCGTCTACGCGATGCGGGAGAAGATTCTCGAGATCAGGTGAGGCCGGGCGCGGATCAGGTGAGGGCGCGGACCAGTTCCGCGGTCAGCTCCGGTCTGTTCACGCGCTCCACGCGTACGGAGTCGCAGTTGACCCAGGACGCCGCCTCGCGGAGCGCCTGCGCCACCGCGGGCACGGCCTTGGGGCTGTCGAGGGAGATCTGCCTGGCGACCAGCGTGCTGCCCTCACGGGCCGGGTCCACGCGGCCGACCAGCTGTCCCCCGGCCAGGACCGGCATCGCGAAGTAGCCGTGGATCCGCTTCGGCTTGGGGACGTACGCCTCGAGCCGGTGGGTGAAGCCGAAGATCCGCTCCGTGCGCGCCCGCTCCCAGATCAGGGAGTCGAAGGGGGACAGGAGCGTCGTGCGGTGGCGGCCGCGCGGCGTGGTCTCCAGGGCTGCCGGGTCCGCCCAGGCGGGCTTGTCCCAGCCCTGCACCGTCACCGGGACCAGGCCCGAGTCCGCGACCACCGCGTCGAACTGCTCGCCCTTGAGGCGGTGGTAGTCCGCGATGTCCGCGCGGGTGCCGACGCCAAGCGCCTGTCCCGCCAGGCGGACCAGGCGGCGCAGGCACTCCGTGTCGTCCAGGTCGTCGTGGAGCAGCGGGTCCGGGATCGCGCGCTCCGCGAGGTCGTACACCCGCTTCCAGCTGCGCCGCTCGGTGCAGACCACCTCGCCGTACATCAGCGCGCGCTCGACGGCGACCTTCGCGTCCGACCAGTCCCACCACTCGCCCTTGTTCTTCGCGCCGCCCAACTCGGTGGCCGTGAGGGGGCCTTCGGCGGTGAGCTGCTTGATGACCGTGTCGTACGCACCGTCCGGCAGGTCGTGGTGCCAGTGCGGCCGGGTGCGGTAGGCGCGGCGGCGGAAGGCGAAGTGCGGCCACTCCTCGATGGGCAGGATGCACGCGGCATGCGACCAGTACTCGAAGGCGTGCGGCCGGGCCGGGCCCGTGCCGGACGCGCCGTCCCAGTACGCCGCCTCGATCCTGTCGCGGCCTACGGCGCCGAGACGCGCGTACGGAATGAGCTCGTGGGAGCGGGCGAGCACCGAGATCGTGTCGAGCTGGACCGCGCCGAGGTGCCGCAGCACGCCCCGCACGCCGGACCTGCGGTCCGGGGCGCCCAGAAACCCCTGGGCGCGGAGCACGATGCGGCGGGCCTCATCGGCGGACAGGTCGGTGGCGGGGCGCGGCAGGCTCGTCATGCTCCGAAACGATAGGGGGCGGCACTGACAACACGGCGGGCCTAGCGGACCGGAGCCTGCCGTTCCGCCGGGGCGGGCAGGTAGGGCCGGCTCGACGGCAGGGACACGTCTGCCGGGAGCAGGGCGCCCACCCAGCAGTCGCGGAGTGTGCCCTTGTTCAGGAGGCCGGCCCGCAGGGTGCCCTCCATGGTGAAGCCCGCCTTCTCCGCGACCGTGCGGGAGCCCGTGTTGCCGACCTCGGCGCGCCACTCCAGGCGGGTGCAGCCCAGGTCGGTGAAGGCCCACCTGGCCAGGGCGAGGACCGTCTCCGTCATATAGCCGCAGCCCCGGTGCTCCTTCGCCGTCCAGAAGCCGACCTCCCAGGCGCCCGAGCGCGGGTGGTGCAGGCTGGCCGCGGCGATCAGCGGGCCGCCTTCCCGGGGACGTACGGCGAAGGTGTACTCCGTGTCGTGGCGCCAGCCGTCCGGGACCATGCCTCCGATGAAGCCCTCGGCGTCCACGCGCGCGTACGGCGAGGGAATCGTGGTCCAGCGCTGGATGTCGGGGTCCTGGCAGGCCGCGTACGTCTCGTCGGTGTCGTCCGGCGTGAACGTGCGCAGGCTCAGGCGCTCGGTGCTGAGGGTGACGGGCTCCATCCGGCGATTCTGCTGGCGCCCGGGACTTCGGGCCAGTGCTTTTCACCGGCGGTCATCGTCGGAAACCGGCACCTTCCAGGCCCCACGTCCGTTGACGTATTGGCAGACCTCCCGGCGCGGCCCGCTCCTCGCTTACGATGGCCGTTGCCCCATGAGTAAACCGACCATGCCAGGCCCGACCGGCAAGGAGACCAACCCTCGTGTCCGTCCTCTCGAAGATCATGCGTGCAGGCGAAGGCAAGATCCTGCGCAAGCTGCACCGCATCGCGGACCAGGTCAACTCCATCGAAGAGGACTTCGTCAGCCTCTCCGACGCCGAGCTGCGCGCGCTGACCGATGAGTACAAGGAGCGGTACGCCGACGGCGAGACCCTCGACGACCTGCTCCCCGAAGCCTTCGCCACGGTGCGCGAGGCCGCCAAGCGTGTCCTCGGCCAGCGGCACTACGACGTGCAGATGATGGGCGGCGCCGCGCTGCACCTCGGCTATGTGGCCGAGATGAAGACCGGTGAGGGCAAGACGCTCGTCGGCACGCTTCCCGCGTACCTCAACGCCCTTTCGGGCAAGGGCGTGCACCTGATCACGGTCAACGACTACCTGGCCGAGCGCGACTCCGAGATGATGGGCCGCGTCCACAAGTTCCTGGGCCTGTCCGTCGGCTGCATCATCGCCAACATGACGCCGGCCCAGCGCCGCGAGCAGTACGCCAGCGACATCACGTACGGCACGAACAACGAGTTCGGATTCGACTACCTGCGCGACAACATGGCGTGGTCGAAGGACGAACTGGTGCAGCGCGGCCACAACTTCGCGATCGTCGACGAGGTCGACTCGATCCTCGTGGACGAGGCCCGTACGCCGCTGATCATCTCCGGCCCCGCCGACCAGGCCACCAAGTGGTACGGCGACTTCGCCAAGTTGGTCACCCGCCTCACCAAGGGCGAGGCCGGCAACACCCTCAAGGGCATCGAGGAGACCGGCGACTACGAGGTCGACGAGAAGAAGCGCACCGTCGCCATCCACGAGTCCGGCGTCTCCAAGGTCGAGGACTGGCTGGGCATCGACAACCTCTACGAGTCGGTCAACACGCCGCTCGTGGGTTACCTGAACAACGCCATCAAGGCCAAGGAACTCTTCAAGAAGGACAAGGACTACGTCGTCATCGACGGCGAAGTCATGATCGTCGACGAGCACACCGGCCGTATCCTCGCCGGCCGCCGCTACAACGAAGGCATGCACCAGGCGATCGAGGCGAAGGAAGGGGTGGACATCAAGGACGAGAACCAGACCTTGGCCACGATCACCCTTCAGAACTTCTTCCGGCTCTACAAGCGCCATGACCACGACGGCAAGGAAACCCCCGGCCTCTGCGGCATGACCGGTACGGCCATGACCGAGGCCGCCGAGTTCCACCAGATCTACAAGCTGGGCGTCGTGCCGATCCCGACGAACCGGCCCATGGTCCGCGCCGACCAGTCGGACCTGATCTACCGCACCGAGGTCGCCAAGTTCGCCGCCGTCGTCGACGACATCGCGGAGAAGCACGAGAAGGGGCAGCCGATCCTGGTCGGCACCACTTCCGTGGAGAAGTCGGAGTACCTCTCGCAGCAGCTGTCGAAGCGCGGGGGGGGTGGGCCAGATGGGTTCCGCCACCCCCCCCCCCCGCGCGGGCGGCGGTGGGGCCGCGGCCGGCGCCCCGGGGGCGCGGCCCGGGCCCGCGCCCCCGCGCGCGCGCGCGC
>NZ_JBHYIG010000102.1:6522-10471 GCF_042740015.1 Streptomyces sp. NPDC059037 | reverse complement strand
TGCGGTGCCCACTCATTCGGGTGCCTTCTCCTCACCACCTCTCCCCGGGGGTGGCCGGGGGCGGTTAACCCCCGGCCGCCCCCCACGCCAAGCAGCACGACCGTGAGGCGACGATCGTCGCCCAGGCCGGCCGCAGGGGCGCCGTCACCGTCGCCACGAACATGGCCGGACGAGGCACCGACATCAAGCTCGGCGGCAACCCCGACGACCTCGCCGAGGCGGAGCTGCGCCAGCGCGGCCTCGACCCCGTCGAGCACGTCGAGGAGTGGGCCGCGGCGCTGCCCGCCGCCCTGGAGAAGGCCGAGCGTTCCGTGAAGGCGGAGTTCGAGGAGGTCAAGGACCTGGGTGGTCTTTACGTCCTGGGCACCGAGCGGCACGAGTCGCGGCGCATCGACAACCAGCTGCGCGGTCGTTCCGGACGTCAGGGCGACCCGGGTGAGTCGCGGTTCTACCTCTCGCTCGGTGACGACCTGATGCGGCTGTTCAAGGCGCAGATGGTCGAGCGCGTGATGGCCATGGCGAATGTTCCCGATGACGTGCCGATCGAGAACAAGATGGTCACGCGGGCCATCGCGTCGGCGCAGTCGCAGGTCGAGCAGCAGAACTTCGAGACGCGTAAGAACGTCCTGAAGTACGACGAGGTCCTCAACCGGCAGCGCGAGGTCATCTACGGCGAGCGCCGTCGCGTCCTGGAGGGCGAGGACCTGCAGGAGCAGGTCACGCACTTCATGGACGACACGATCGACGCCTACATCGCGGCCGAGACCGCCGAGGGCTTCGCCGAGGAGTGGGACCTGGACCGGCTGTGGGGCGCCTTCAAGCAGCTCTACCCGGTGAAGGTCACCGTCGAGGAGCTGGAGGAGGACGCGGGCGACCGCGCGGGTCTGACCGCCGAGTTCATCTCCGAGTCCATCAAGGAAGACATCACCCAGCAGTACGAGGCGCGTGAGGCGCAGCTCGGCTCCGAGATCATGCGTGAGCTCGAGCGGCGGGTCGTCCTCTCGGTGCTCGACCGCAAGTGGCGTGAACACCTCTACGAGATGGACTATCTCCAGGAGGGCATCGGCCTGCGTGCCATGGCGCAGAAGGACCCGCTGGTCGAGTACCAGCGCGAGGGCTTCGACATGTTCAACGCCATGATGGACGGCATCAAGGAGGAGTCCGTCGGCTACCTGTTCAACCTGGAGGTCCAGGTCGAGCAGCAGGTCGAGGAGGTCCCCGTGACGGACGCCGCCGAGGCGACGTCCCTGGACAAGAAGGACGCCGTTCCCGCGGGCGGTGGCCGTCCCGAGATCCGCGCCAAGGGGCTCGAGGCTCCGCAGCGGCCCGACCGTCTGCACTTCCAGGCGCCGAACGCCGAGGGCGGGGTCGACGAGGGTGACTTCGAGACCGAGGACGCGGGCGTGCGGTCCGAGTCGGACGGCCTGACGCGGGCCGAGCGGCGCAAGGCTCAGAAGGGCGGGCGGCGCCGCAAGAAGTAGCGCGTGGCGCTGCGCCGGCTGTAGCTGTGGTTTTAGGGGCCGGGTGCCGCAAGGCGCCCGGCCCCTCTGTGCTTGCTGGTGCTTCTGCCGGTGCTTCACCTGGCGGTACGGCCCTTGGGGGCGCCCACTTCCACCGCCGTGCAGCGCCACCTCTGGTCCGCGCCCAGGTGCAGGCGGAACGCCAGGGCCCGGAGCGCGGGGCCCGCGCCGATGCGGGCGAAGACCTCGTACACGCCGGGGCAGGGTTCGTAGTGGCCGATCCGGTGGATGGTGGGGCGGCGGCCGTCCACGTTCAGGGGCGTGTGCTCGGCCAGCCTGGCCAGGTCGTCGAAGGCCGTGTTCGCGATGTGGCGGGCCGCCCAGTGCACCGGCTTCTGGCCGCTGAGCACCAGGAGCAGGCGTTCGGTGAAGAGCTCGGTGGGGTGCGGTGGGGGCTGCGGGGCCGTCCTGGGCGGGCGGGTCTGCGCGGTGGGGCGGCGTGGGTCCTTGCGGCCGGGCGGGCGGGTGACCGCCGGTCGTGAGCGGGGCCTGGTCATCACCTTGTGCATGCCGCGTCGCCTCCGTCGCTGCCGTCCCGGTTCTGATACCGGGGGGTAACTTGTGTCGGAGATCTTGTTACGGGGGCGTGGGGCGCCGTCGCAAGGGGCGTGGCCGCCGGGTGCGGGGCCGGGGGAATGTCCCCTATCAGGGTGGCCGGGGGTGCGGGGTGCCTTGTGGTTGCCGGGTGGGGCCGGGTGACCCGCGGGCGCTTCGGGTGACGCGGGGGGAGGGTGTGGGGCGCACTCCGAAGGGGGACTCCCGGACGTATTCTGTAGGCCCTCCGGGCAGCTTCTGGAGGGTCCTCCGGGCGGCTTCCGGCGGGAGTCCTTCCGACTACGAAAGCGGATCGTCATGCGCGTCTACGTTCCCCTGACCCTGCCCCGTCTCGCAGAGGCGTACAAGGCGGGCGAGCTGGGGCCCGGACCGCTGACCGCCTACGCCGTGACGCCGGCGCTGCGTGAGTGGTACGTCTCGGACGACATCGAGGAGCTGGAGTACGCCGCCCTGAACCGGGCCGCGCTGGCTTCGCTGCGGCTGGTCGCGGGGGATCCGGGGGCGGCGCGGCGGCGGGTCGTGCTGGCGGCGGATGTGCCGGACGGGGCGGCCGTCATGGACCCCGACCGGGGGCTGGATCAGCGGGCGCTCGGTGAGGTGCGGGTCGAGGGGGGCCTGCGGCTGGGGAAGGTGGCCGCCGTGCATGTCGATGCGGGGGACGCCGAGGGGGATGTGGCCGCGGCTGTGGGGGTCCTTGGGGCTGCGGATCAGGGGGACGATGACGCGCGGTTCGTGGTGGACGGGGTCGAGGATCATGAGCTGCTGTGGTTCGCGACGCAGGAGATTCCTGGGCTGATCTAGCCCTGCCCTGCCCTGCGGGGCTTGGGCGGCTTGGGGGTGGGGCTGCGGCTCGGGCACCGTCTGCGGTGCGTCTTGAGGGCGGGGCCGCGCCGGTATGTCCGTACTCGCCATCTCGGTCCGGGCGTTTTGCTGCTGCGGCTGGGGAGTGCTTCGTACCGTGCTCCGTGCGGACATACCGACACGTCCCCTCGCGTCCGCCGCCGGGGGCGGGCGGGTGGGGGTTCCTGTGCGCGGGTGGGTACCGTTTCTGTATGGGGAAGCTGCAGCGCGGGGCGCACATCGTGTGGGACTGGAACGGGACGCTCCTGCATGACATTCATGCCGTGATCGAGGCGACGAACGCCTCCTTCGCGGAGATCGGCCTTGAGTCGATCACGCTTGAGCGGTATCGCGAGCTGTACTGCGTGCCCGTGCCCAAGTTCTACGAGCGGCTGATGGGGCGGCTGCCCACGGAAGCGGAGTGGCAGGTGATGGACGCCGTCTTCCACAAGCACTACTGGGCGCGGGCCGAGGGGTGCGGGCTCGCGGACGGGGCCGCCGAGCTGCTCGCGGGGCGGCGGGCGGCGGGACGTACGCAGTCGTTGCTGTCGCTCGCGCCGCACGAGCACCTGGTGCCGATCGTGCGGCGGCACGGCATCGAGGAGCACTTCGTGCGGATCGACGGGCGGATGGACGCCTCGCACGCCGGTAAGGCCGAGCGGATGGTGCGGCATCTCGATGCTCTTGGGGGAGTGGCTGCCGTCGAGCGGACCGTGGTGATCGGTGACGCCGTCGATGACGCGTTGGCCGCGGCGCATGTGGGGGCGCGGGCCGTGCTCTACACCGGGGGTTCGCACAGCAGGGGCAGTCTGGCGGAGGCCGGGGTTCCGGTGGTCGACAGCCTGGCCGAGGCCGTGGAGGTCGCGGAGGAGCTGGCCGCGTAGGGCGCCTCGCTGCGGGATCCGGAGCGCTGAACCTGCGGTTGGCATGGCCGGTGCTTCGGGTGCGGCGCCGTTCCCGTCTGTTCCGCCGCTTCGCGGCGGATCCTTTCCCGCCCGCCCACCCGATCACCCCGCGGAGCGGCTGCCCTCGCC
>NZ_JBHYIG010000102.1:0-6512 GCF_042740015.1 Streptomyces sp. NPDC059037 | reverse complement strand
TGGCGCGCGGTCGCGCGTTCCTACCCGCCCCCCAGCCCCCCGCACCCCGCGGGGGCTGAGCCCGCCCGCGCCCGGGCCCACCCCCGACCGCCTTGTGCCGCTTCCTGGAGGTCCCGGGCGGGCGCCGTTAGCCACGACAGACGTGGGGGAGATGACCACTTCACTGTCCGGCGCCCCGCCCCCGGTCCGTCCGGGAAGCGGCACAGGAACAGCCTGGCGGTACGGGCGGGTGCCGCGCATCGGTACCGCCTCGTACCCGTATACGCATTTCGCGGGAGTGGGCTTGATCGGTATACGTAGCGGAAGGGCGCGGCCGCCCCGCTACGTCACCGGCGCCTTCGCCCTCAGTACCGTGAGGAACTCCCTCATCCACCGGGAGTGATCGGGCCAGGCGCGGGCCGAGACCAGTGTGCCGTCGACCACCGCCTCCGCGTCCTGGAAGGTCGCGCCCGCCGCCTGCATGTCCATCTCCAGGGCCGGATACGCCGTGACCCTGCGGCCGGTCAGGCCGCCGATCGCCGCCGTCAGGAGCGGGCCGTGGCAGATCTGGGCGACCGGCTTGTCGGCGTCGAAGAAGGATTTGAGGATCTTGCGGAGCTCGGGGTCGTTGCGCAGATACTCCGGGGCCCGGCCGCCCGGGATCACCAGGGCGGCGTACTGACCGGGATCCACTTCGGAGAAGGCGAGGTCTGCGGGCCAGGTGTAGCCGGGCTTCTCCGTGTACGTGTCGAAACCTGGCTCGAAGTCGTGCACCACGAACTGCAGCTTCTTGCGGGCGGGGGCGGCGATGTGCACGTCGTACCCCTCCTCGCGCAGCCGCTGGTAGGGGTAGAGGACCTCCAGTGACTCCGCCGCGTCACCGGTCACTATCAGGATCTTGGCCGCCATCGGTGCTCGCTCCCCAGGTGAGGTCTGCCCGTCGGGTCTGCTTCAACTGTCCGTCCGTCCCGCTCAACGTGCATCCGCCCGTCCGGTTTGCCAAGGGGGCCGACAGCCGACGGATGGCGGGAAGTCTCTGTGCAGACTGTCAAAGTTGCACCCCCTCTTTTGTACACATACGGCTCATGACGAGTCCCGGGTGCGGGGCGATAGCCTTGACCCGTGATCAGCGCGATATCCCGCGGGGGCGCGAGCGCCCCCGTCCTGCGCCCGGGGAACACGGATGACATCCGTGCCCGGGCCGTCGCTGACGCTTCTTCGCGGTGCGGCCAGCCAGATCACCTCGGCCACCGGTCGGCGAACCCGCCGGCCGTGCCGACAATGGCGCATAACCGCCCGCTCATCTCTCACCGCGGCATAACGTCGACTTCGACCGGAGACCCCGCGTCGTGGCGTTACGTCGAATCACTTCCTTCTACGTCACGCAACGGCGCGCGACAGGAGTCAGAGGACAATGCAGACCAAGCTGGACGAAGCCAAGGCCGAGCTGCTCACCCGGGCAGCCCGCGTAGCTGAGAACAGCCCGGTTGGGGGGCGCCTACCGAACGGGGCACCCACCGGGTCGAAGGGCGACGAGGCCACACCCGACCAGGACACGGTCCTCGCGTTCCTCCAGCGCTACTACCTGCACACCGCCCCGGAAGACCTGGCCGACCGTGACCCGGACGACGTCTTCGGAGCCGCCTTCTCCCATTACCGGCTGGCCGAGAACCGCCCCCAGGGCACGGCCAACGTCCGGGTGCACACCCCGACCGTCGAGGAGAACGGCTGGCAGTGCAGCCACTCCGTCGTCGAGGTGGTCACGGACGACATGCCCTTCCTTGTCGACTCGGTCACCAATGAGCTCTCCCGGCAGGGGCGCGGCATCCATGTCGTCATCCACCCCCAGGTCGTGGTGCGACGGGATCTGACCGGCAAGCTGCTCCAGGTCCTGACGACGGATCTCGGTGCCGAGCGTCCGCATGACGCGGTCACCGAGTCGTGGATCCACGTCGAGATGGACCGCGAGACCGACCGCGCGGACCTGAAGCAGATCAGCGCCGATCTGCTCCGGATCCTGTCCGACGTACGCGAGACCGTCGAGGACTGGGAGAAGATGCGCGACGCCGCGCTGCGCATCGCCGATGAGCTCCCCACCGAGCCGACCGCCGACGACCTGCGCGACCAGGAGGTCGACGAGGCCCGCGAGCTGCTTCGCTGGCTCGCCGACAACCACTTCACCTTCCTCGGCTTCCGCGAGTACGACCTCACGGACGACGACTCGCTGACCGCCGTCCCGGGCACCGGCCTCGGTATTCTGCGCGCCGACCCGCAGCACGGCGGCGAGGACCACCACCCGGTGAGCCCCTCCTTCAGCCGGCTGCCCGCGGACGCGCGCGCGAAGGCCCGTGAGCACAAGCTTCTGGTGCTGACCAAGGCCAACAGCCGCGCCACCGTGCACCGGCCCAGCTACCTCGACTACGTCGGCGTGAAGAAGTTCGACGCCGAGGGGAACGTGATCGGCGAGCGGCGGTTCCTCGGGCTCTTCTCGTCCGCCGCCTACACCGAGTCCGTCCGCCGCGTGCCGGTCATCCGCAAGAAGGTCGACGAGGTCCTCAAGGGCGCGGGCTTCTCGCCCAACAGCCACGACGGCCGCGACCTGCTCCAGATCCTGGAGACGTACCCGCGCGACGAGCTCTTCCAGACCCCGCCGGATGAGCTCCGCGCGATCGTCACCAGCGTCCTCTACCTCCAGGAGCGCCGCCGGCTGCGGCTCTACCTGCGCAAGGACGAGTACGGGCGCTACTACTCCGCCCTGGTCTACCTGCCCCGCGACCGCTACACCACGGGCGTACGGCTGCGGATCATCGACATCCTCAAGGAGGAGCTCGGCGGCACCAGCGTCGACTTCACCGCCTGGAACACGGAGTCGATCCTCTCCCGGCTGCACTTCGTGGTCCGGGTCGCGCCGGGCGGCGGTCTGCCGCAGCTCACCGAAGCCGACACCGACCGCATCGAGGCGCGGCTCGTCGAGGCCGCCCGCTCCTGGGCCGACGGCTTCGCCGAGGCGCTGACCGCGGAGTGCGGCGAGGAGCGCGCCGCCGAGCTGCTCCGCAGCTACTCGGGCGCCTTCCCCGAGGGCTACAAGGCGGACCACACGCCGCGCGCCGCCGTCGCCGACCTGGTGCACCTGGAGCGGCTGAAGGCCGGCCACGAGGACTTCGCGCTCAGCCTGTACGAGCCGGTGGGCGCCGCCCCCGGTGAGCGCCGCTTCAAGATCTACCGCTCGGGCGCCCAGGTCTCCCTCTCCGCCGTGCTGCCGGTGCTGCAGCGCCTCGGCGTCGAGGTCACCGACGAGCGTCCGTACGAGCTGCGCTGCACGGACCGTACGAACGCGTGGATCTACGACTTCGGGCTTCGCCTGCCCAAGTCCCAGAACGGCAACGGCGACTACCTCGGCGACGACGGCCGCGAGCGCTTCCAGGAGGCCTTCGCCGCCGCCTGGACGGGCGAGGCCGAGGTCGACGGCTTCAACTCGCTGGTCCTGCGGGCCGGGCTCAACTGGCGCCAGGCGATGGTGCTCCGCGCCTACGCCAAGTACCTGCGCCAGGCGGGCTCCACGTTCAGCCAGGACTACATGGAGGACACCCTCCGCAACAACGTCCACACCACCCGGCTGCTCGTCTCGCTCTTCGAGGCGCGGATGTCCCCGGACCGCCAGAGCGCCGGGACCGAGCTGACCGACGGGCTCCTGGAGGAGCTTGACGGGGCGCTCGACCAGGTCGTCAGCCTGGACGAGGACCGGATCCTGCGGTCCTTCCTCACCGTCATCAAGGCGACCCTGCGGACCAACTTCTTCCAGAGCGCAAGCGAGGGAAGCGACAAGAGGGGTCAGGAGGCGGTGGGCGGCAAGCCGCACAACTACGTCTCCATGAAGTTCGACCCGCAGGCCATCCCCGACCTTCCCGCGCCCCGTCCGGCGTACGAGATCTGGGTGTACTCGCCGCGTGTCGAGGGTGTGCACCTGCGCTTCGGCAAGGTCGCGCGCGGCGGTCTGCGCTGGTCCGACCGCAAGGAGGACTTCCGTACCGAGATCCTCGGCCTGGTCAAGGCGCAGATGGTGAAGAACACCGTCATCGTGCCGGTGGGCGCCAAGGGCGGCTTCGTCGCCAAGCAGCTGCCCGACCCGGCCGTGGACCGCGACGCGTGGCTGGCCGAGGGCGTGGCCTGCTACAAGACGTTCATCTCGGCGCTGCTCGACATCACCGACAACCTGGTCGCGGGCGAGGTCGTGCCCCCGGCGGACGTCGTCCGGCACGACGAGGACGACACGTACCTGGTGGTCGCCGCCGACAAGGGCACCGCGACGTTCTCGGACATCGCCAACGAGGTCGCCGAGTCGTACAACTTCTGGCTCGGTGACGCCTTCGCCTCCGGCGGCTCGGCCGGCTACGACCACAAGGGCATGGGCATCACCGCCCGCGGCGCCTGGGAGTCCGTCAAGCGGCACTTCCGGGAGCTGGGCACCGACACCCAGACCGAGGACTTCACGGTCGTCGGCGTCGGCGACATGTCCGGTGACGTGTTCGGCAACGGCATGCTGCTCTCCGAGCACATCCGGCTCGTCGCCGCCTTCGACCACCGGCACATCTTCATCGACCCGCGGCCTGACGCCGCGACGTCGTACGCGGAGCGCCGCCGCCTCTTCGAGCTGCCGCGCAGCTCCTGGGCGGACTACAACAAGGAGCTGCTCTCCGCGGGCGGCGGGATCTTCCCGCGCAGCGCCAAGGCGATCCAGCTCAACGCGCACATCCGTGAGGCACTCGGCATCGAGTCGGGCGTCGCCAAGATGACCCCCGCCGACCTGATGCGGACCATCCTCCAAGCCCCGGTCGACCTCTTGTGGAACGGCGGCATCGGCACGTACGTGAAGTCGTCGGCCGAGGCGAACACGGACGTCGGCGACAAGGCGAACGACGCGATCCGTGTCGACGGCGCCGATCTGCGCGTCAAGGTCGTCGGCGAGGGCGGCAACCTCGGTCTGACCCAGCTGGGACGCATCGAGTTCGCGCGCACCGGCGGGCACATCAACACCGACGCCATCGACAACAGCGCGGGCGTGGACACCTCCGACCACGAGGTGAACATCAAGATCCTGCTCAACGCGGTCGTCGCGAACGGCGACATGACCGTCAAGCAGCGCAACAAGTTCCTCGCCGCGATGACCGACGAGGTCGGGGAGCTGGTCCTGCGCAACAACTACGCGCAGAACACCGCCCTGTCGAACGCGGTCTTCCAGTCGCCGTCCCTGCTCCACGCCCACCAGCGCTTCATGCGGCGCCTGGGCCGCGACGGGCATCTGGACCGGGGCCTGGAGTTCCTGCCGGCCGACCGGCAGATCCGCGAGCTGCTCAACTCCGGCCGCGGGCTCAGCCAGCCCGAGCTCGCCGTGCTCCTCGCGTACACGAAGATCACGGCCGCCGACGAGCTGATCCAGACGTCGCTGCCGGACGACGCGTATCTGCAGCGGCTGCTGCACGCGTACTTCCCGCAGGCGCTGCGCGAGAAGTTCCCCGAGCAGGTCGACGGGCACGCGCTGCGTCGCGAGATCATCACGACGGTGCTCGTCAACGACACGGTGAACACGGGCGGTTCGACGTTCCTGCACCGTCTGCGCGAGGAGACCGGGGCCTCCCTGGAGGAGATCGTCAGGGCGCAGCTCGCGGCCCGTGAGATCTTCGGTCTGAGCAAGGTCTGGGACGCCGTCGAGGCGCTCGACAACGTCGTGGCGGCCGATGTCCAGACGCAGGTCCGGCTGCACTCGCGCCGGCTCGTCGAGCGCGGCACGCGCTGGCTGCTCAACAACCGGCCGCAGCCGCTGCAGCTCGCCGAGACCATCGAGTTCTTCAGCAAGGGCGTCGCCGAGGTCTGGTCCGAGCTGCCGAAGCTGCTTCGCGGCTCCGACCTGGAGTGGTACGAGGGCATCCGCGACGAGCTCGCGGGCGCGGGCGTCCCCGACGAACTCGCCCAGCGGGTCGCCGGGTTCTCCTCGGCCTTCCCGTCGCTCGACATCGTCGCGATCGCCGACCGCACGGGCAAGGACCCGATGGCCGTCGCCGAGATCTACTACGACCTCGCCGACCGGCTGCGGATCACCCAGCTCATGGACCGCATCATCGAGCTGCCGCGGGCCGACCGCTGGCAGTCGATGGCGCGCGCTTCGATCCGTGAGGACCTGTACGCGGCGCACGCCGCCCTCACGGCGGACGTGCTCTCCGCGGGGAACGGCGAGGCCACTCCCGAGCAGCGGTTCAAGGCCTGGGAGGAGAAGAACACGGCGATCCTGAGCCGTTCGCGGACGACGCTGGACGAGATCCAGAGCTCGGACGCGTTCGACCTGGCGAACCTGTCGGTCGCGATGCGGACGATGCGGACGCTGCTGCGTACGCACTCGTAGTACGCCGCACGCCGAGGGGCGCCCACCCACGCGGGGACCCGGGGGCCCCGCGAGGCGATGCCGCCCTCGCCAAACCCCCCCCCCCCCACCCGGGGGGGTTACCACACAGGCCCCTCCCACGACACCGGCCGGTGCG
>NZ_JBHYIG010000101.1:2886-29094 GCF_042740015.1 Streptomyces sp. NPDC059037 | reverse complement strand
GCGCTCGCGCCCAGGGGGGCGGGGGCGCCGGCGGGCGCCGGGGTCCGGCGCCCGGTCCCGGGGATCGTCGCCGATGGGGCGGGCGAGCGGGTCGTGGGGCAGGGCGCCGCCGGCGAGGGCGCGCCCGACCCGCCACACCCCCTTCAGGTCGTCCGTGGCCGTCTTAACCAGGTGGACGGTGGAGTTCGGGTCGTCGACCCAGTCGACCGGCACCTCGTGGATGCGAAGCCCCGCGCGCTCGGCGAGCACCAGCATCTCGGTGTCGAAGAACCATCCGGTGTCCTCGACCAGCGGAAGAAGCACCCCCGCCACATCGCCCCTGATCGCCTTGAATCCGCACTGGGCGTCAGAGAAGCGGGCGTGCAGCGAGCCGCGCAGGATGAGGTTGTACGTACGCGAGATGAACTCGCGCTTGGGGCCGCGCACCACGCGTGAGCTGCGCGCGAGCCGGGAGCCGATCGCCAGGTCGGAGTGGCCGGAGATCAGCGGCGCCACCAGCGGGAGCAGCGCGTTGAGGTCGGTGGAGAGGTCGACGTCCATATAGGCGAGGACGGGGGCGTCCGATGCGGACCAGACTGCGCGGAGCGCCCGGCCGCGGCCCTTCTGTTCGAGCCGCCGGTACTCGACCTCGGGGCTCGCGGCGGCGAGTCCCGCGGCCACCTGGGGCGTGGCGTCCGTCGACGCGTTGTCCGCGACGGTGATGCGGAAGGGATAGGGGAAGGTGCGGACGAGGTGGTCGTGCAGGCGCCGCACACACGGCCCGAGGTCCTTCTCCTCGTTGTAGACGGGGATCACGATGTCCAGGACGGGCACATCGCGCCATCCGGCGGGAAGGTGCGCCCGCGCCGGCAGAGTGACCGAGCAAGCGCCGCCCGGGGAAGAGTCGGTGGTTTGCATGCCACCGACATTCGTCAAGTGGTCTGTCAGGGCCGTGTGGTGAGCCTGTGGTCCGACTGTGAGTCCGTGACCTCGCAGTTCGCGGCGTGCGGCGCGGCGGGCAGCGTCACCGTGAACACCGTCCGTCCCGGCACGCTCTCCACCGCCACCGTGCCGCCGTGCGCGGCCACGATGGCGTGCACGAGGGCGAGGCCGAGCCCGGTGGAACCGGCGGCGCGGGAGCGCGAGGCGTCGCCGCGGGCGAACCGTTCGAAGACGTGGGGGAGGAGGGCGGGGACGATGCCGGGGCCGTCGTCCTGGACCTCCAGGCGTACGCCGTGCCCGGCGCCCCGCAGCACGCGGGCCGTGACCTTCGTGCCCGGCGGTGTGTGGGTGCGGGCGTTGGCGAGGAGGTTGACGACGACCTGGTGGAGGCGGGCGGCGTCGGCGAGCACCAGGGCGGGCTCGTCGGGGAGTTCGAGGCTCCAGTGGTGTTCGAGGCCGGCGGCGCGCGCGTCGCTGACGGCGTCGACGACCAGGGGTGAGAGATCAGTGCTCTCGTACGTGAGCGGTTGTCTCGCCCCGACGGCACCGGCGGGCCTGGCGGCACCGGCGGCACCAACCGCGCCAGCCGCGCCAGCCGCGCCAGGAAGCCCGCCGTCCCGCCCCTCGTCAAGGCGGGCGAGCAGCAGCAGGTCCTCCACGAGCCCCGTCATCCGCTGGGCCTCGGACTCGATGCGCCCGAGGGCGTGCCGCGTGTCCGGCCCGGTGATCTCCCGCCCCCGGCGGGTCAGTTCGGCGTACCCGCGGATCGAGGCGAGCGGCGTACGCAGCTCATGGCTGGCGTCCGCGACGAACCGCCGCACCCGCGTCTCGCTCTCCTGGCGCGCGTGCAGCGCGGAGTGCACATGGTCGAGCATCCGGTTGAGGGACGCGCCCACCTGCCCGACCTCCGTGCTCGCATCCGCGTCGGGGACGCGCTCGTGCAGCGCCACCTCGCCGGAGTGCAGGGGGAGTTCGGAGACCCGGGTCGCGGTCGCGGCGACCCGGCGCAGCGGCCGGAGCGCGACGCCGACCATGGCGGCACCGGCGAGCGAGGCCGCGACCAGGCCCGCGGCGGTGACACTGACCTCGACGATGATCAACGTACTGAGGGTGTTCTGCACCTTGGCCGTGGGGATGCCGACGAGGAAGTCGCCGTTGACGCCGGTCGCGTACTCGACGCGGTACTCGCCGATGCCGGGGATGGTGACGTTGTGCGGCTTCTCGTCGCGCGGCACGGAGCGGAGCGCGGCGGACTGGTCCGCGTCGAGCCGCTCGGTCTGCGGCGCGGGGCTTCCGCTGTCGGTGTCCGGCTCGGTGCTGACGATGGCCTCGCCGACCGAGCCGTCGCCCCGGACGACGGCTCCGATCGTGCCGACCTCCTGGGGCCCCTTGGAGACGAACTGCAGCGGATCACCGTCGTCCGGCAGCCGGTGGCGCTCGGGCAGCGCGCCCGCGTCACCGGGCGGCCCGGACGCGCGCATCGCGACCGTGCCCAGCGAGGTGTCCAGCTGCTCGTACAGATGAGAGCGCAGCGCGATGGTCGTCACCGTCGCGATCACCGCGCAGACGACGGCGATCAGCGCCACCGCCGAGACGACGAGCCGCGTCCGCAGCGACCGCGGCTGCCGCCGCCGCTTCATGACGCGGCCGCGCCCTCGACCGATGGGGCGGCCTTGATCAGATACCCGGCGCCGCGCCGCGTGTGGATCATCGGCTCGCGTCCCGCGTCGATCTTCCTCCTCAGATACGAGATGTAGAGCTCGACGACGTTGGCCTGGCCCCCGAAGTCATAGCTCCACACCCGGTCGAGGATCTGCGCCTTGCTGAGCACGCGCCGCGGATTGCGCATCAGATAGCGCAGCAGCTCGAACTCGGTGGCCGTGAGATGGATGGAGTCCCCGCCCCGCGTCACCTCGTGGCTGTCCTCGTCGAGGGTGAGATCCCCGACGGCGAGCACGGACTCGCTGCGCCGGCCGCTCGCCCCGGCCCGCCGGATGAGCCCGCGAAGCCGCGCCACGACCTCCTCCAGGCTGAAGGGCTTGGTGACATAGTCGTCGCCGCCCGCGGTGAGCCCGGCGATGCGGTCCTCGACGGCGTCCTTGGCCGTCAGGAAGAGCACCGGTACGTCGGGCAGCTCGCGCCGCAGCCTGCCGAGCACGGCGAGGCCGTCCATGTCGGGCAGCATCATGTCGAGCACCACGGCGTCGGGCCTGAAGGACCGCGCGCACCGCACCGCACCGGCCCCGTCGCCCGCGCTGCGGATCTGCCAGCCCTCGTAACGCAGGGCCATGGAAAGCAGCTCGGTCAGCGACACCTCGTCGTCCACGACGAGCACGCGTACGGGACTCCCGTCCGGCCTGAGCAGTTCGGTACGCCCCTGGGGCGAGGTCGTAGTCATGGCCGACAGCCTGCGCCGCGCCCCTGAGAGACCCCTTGCCGGAACCTGTGAATTCCCTGAGAAACGCGCCCCGGCTAGGTGGGCAGCCCGAAAAGCCGTGCTCCGTTCCCGTGACAGACGGCCCGCAGCCAGTCGTCCCCCAGGCCGAGCCGTTCGAGGGCGTCGAGCTGATGGACGTACCCGTACGGGATGTTCGGGAAGTCCGTGCCCAGCAGGATCCGCTCCCCCAGATCCGCGAGCCGCGGCAGCTGCGCCCGCGGGAAGGGGCTGAGCCGCTCGGTGAAGTCGGTGAACACCATGGTCGTGTCCAGGCGGACCTCCGTGAAGCGCTCGGCGAGCGTCAGGAAGTCGGCGTACTCGGGCATCCCCATGTGCGCCACGACAAGCCGCAGCCGGGGATGCCGGGCGAGCAGCCGGCCGATGGGCTCGGGCCCGGTGTGCTTGCCCGGCGCGGGCCCCGAACCGCAGTGCGCCACCACGGGGATGCCCGCATCGGCGAGCAGCCCCCACACAGGATCGAGCAGCGGATCGCCCGGGTCATAACCCCCCACCTGCACATGGGACTTGAAGACCCGCGCACCGGCGTCGACGGCCTCGCGCACATACGCCTCGACGTCCGGCTCGGGATAGAACGTCGCCGTGTGCAGGCAGTCGGGCGTCCGGCGGGCGAACTCGGCCGCCCAGCCGTTGAGCCACCGCGCCATGCCCGCCTTGTGCGGGTAGACCATCGAGGTGAAGGCCCGCACCCCGAACTCCCGGAGCAGCGCGATGCGTTGCTCCTCCTCATGGCGGTAGATCACCGGCCACTTCATCCCGACCAGCGGCCCCGCCGAATCGAAGTACTCCCACACCTTCGCGAGGACCCGCTCGGGCATGAAGTGCGTGTGTACGTCGACGAGTCCGGGCAGCCCGAGCCGCTCCCAGAAGCGGACGACACCGGCGGCCTCCCTACCGTCCGGGCTCGCCGCGTCATCCCCGCTCAAAGCCATGGCTCCGCTCCACCTTGGCGACATGGACGGAGTACGTCTCGTACCACTCCTCGCGCCCCCGCCGCTGCGCCGCACGGTGCTCCGTCACGGCGCGCCACTCCTTGATCGCGTCCTCGTCGCGGAAGTACCCGACGGTGATGCCGAGCCCGCCGGGCGTGCGCGCGGAGTCCATGCCCAGGAAGCCGGGGACCTTCGCGACCAGCTCTTCCATGCGCTCGGAGGTCTCGTCGTAGCCGTGGTCTGCCTCGGTCCGCAGAGAGGTGAACACGACGGTGTAGTAAGGCGGTTCGAAGGGCGGGACAGGCGACACGGGAAGATCACTCATGTCCCTCAGGCTCGGCCACGCGCCCCGCACTGTCCACCCTTTCCCCGCCTTCATTGCCGTACGGGAGGTGAGACTTGACCCTCCGGTCAGCTTCGGCGGCGTACGTCATACGGCATACGGCATACGTCTCAGAACAGCCCGCCCTGCTCGACCGGCACCTCCCGCACCGGAACCGTCGTACGCGTCGCGCCCCGCACCCCTTCGAGCCGCCACCCCCGCAGCAGCCTGCTGTCGAGCACGACGAGCCGCCCCGCGTCGTCCAGACACAGATCGGGCCCCGCCACCGCGACCAGCTTCCCCGAGACCACCCCGCCGTCGACGAGTTCCGTGACGGCGTACCCACGGGTCCCCGCGAGCCGCTCCACCCCGAATGCCTCCCCGTGATCCACGATCCCGCCGGACAGCCGCTCCAGCGATTCGGGCCACCCGTCGAGCGCGACGGCGAAGCCGTGCATCCGCTCCAACTCGCCCCGCCGCGCCGCCTCTCCCGGCAGCGCGGACCGAACCGCGCGCTTCCTGGCGTACGAGATCCGGTCGGGCACCTTGAGCGCGACCCGCAGCAGCTCCTCGGCCCGCCGCGCCGCCATCAAAGGCCCCCGGCCCAGCCAGCAGAACGCCACCGCCCCCTGTTCGAGCAGCCGCGCGGCGCCACGCTCCTCCCGGGTGATCCCGACCTTCACCATGCCGGGACCGAACCACGCCAGATAGACGCGATAGGCCCGCGGATCGTCGGCGATGGTGTCGGCGGCCACCGAGTGCGCCCGGTCGAGCCGCGCGCACTGCGCACACCGGGCCTGCGTCGCCCGCCCCGCCACCACGGCGGCATCGGGGCACGGATTCCCCCGCGCCCCCACGCACCGCCGCGGCCCGGCGGCCCGGAACCCGACGTGCCGCCCCACCACCAACGGGCTGACGTCCCCCCGCTCCCAGCCGAGCACCGGCTCCCCGCCCGCCCAGCTCAACCCCGCACTGCGCCACTCCATGGGGACAGTGTTGTCGAAGGCCGTGCCCCGAAGGGGCGCGGGGAACTGCGCGACCAGCCACAACGAACCCGCAGACGAAGACCGCACCCCCAGCGGAGCGCTACTGCTCCGCACGCTCCGTCTGACGGGGCCGCCCGGTGGCCGCCGCCGCCACGCCCATCACCCACAGCACCACAGCCACCACGGCAGCCGACGTACTGGACGACGCATGCAGCGACCAGGCCCACGGCTCCGGCGTGTTGTCGCTGTCAACGCCAAGCAGCAGCGTGGGCCCGAACATGCCGAGCGGAAGCAGCCACGCGAGCCCGCTGCCGAAGAGGCGGGCGCTGATCATGCCGAGGCCGAGATAGCCCACGACATTGCGCGCCGCGGAGCCGAACACCTCCGCGGTCGCCCCGGTGAGCAGCGGCAGCGCGCTCAGGCCGACCGCGAGGGCGAGCAGCACCACCAGATACAGGCCCCGGTGGCGGGTCATCGGCTGGGCCGACGTCTGCTCCAGGTCCGCCATCGGCGAGAACAGCGTGGTCGCGAGGATCACCGCGTGGGCCAGCGGCACGACCTCGGCCACCGGCACGCTGAAGTCGACCAGATAGCGGAACTCGGGGACCGCCATCCGCTGCCCCGCGAACGCGGTCGCCACCAGGGCGACGATCAGCGCGACGCCCGTGGCCCGCGGCAGGCCCCGACAGCGTACGAAGGCGAGCACGGCCCAGGTCTGAGGACTCCGTGGCGCGAGGAGGGTCCGCACAGGGGTCACCGCGGCAGCTCCGGAAGCGCGCGGCAGGCACGGATGTCCTGCGCCGCCGCCTCGATCCACGTGTCCTGCTTCTCGCGCGGGGCACTGGTGATGCGCTCCAGGGCCCGCCCGAACTTCTCTCCGTAGTAGTCGCTCGGCGCGCCGGCGCGGGCACGGATGACGGCTTCGAAGAGGAAGGTGCCCGGGTAGCCGCCGGTCTCCTTGAGCACCGGCGGCTCGCAGTCCGTGGCTGCGGGCTGCGGCAGGGAGGCCGCGAACAGGGCGTCGGTCAGGTCGGCCTCGGTCTCGGCGGGCGTCATCAGGGACAGCTCGGCGGTGTGGCCCTTGGGCCTGTCCAGGCCGGTCGCGTAGAAGGCGCGGTTGAGCCCCTTCAGCGAGCCGAGCCGCTCGTCGACGGTCCGCACGGCGCCCTTGGCCTGCGGCAGCAGATGGCGGTCGGCCGGCCACAGGCACACCTTCGTACGCCCGCTGGCGGCGCACAGCGGCTGCGCGGGCTGGGCCTTGCGCACCGCCCAGTACGAATCGGGCACCGGCGTACGGAAGCCCACCAGCGTGCCGCCCGCGACGAGTGCGGCCACCGCGAGCGCCCCCAGGGCGATGGGCCGCGGCGCGAGCGCGGCACGGCGCCGCAGCGCGGGCAGCGCGGTCAGGAGCAGACCGAAGGCAAGACACCAGGCGACGGCGATCAGCATGCGCGTGGTGTTCGGCTCGAACTCCGAGCTCCAGAACTCGTCGATCGCGGGAAAGAGCTTGTCGAGCGGAGTGTCCGGAACGAACGCCACAAAAACAAAGAGCCCGTACCAGAAGATCCCCGCGAAGGGCGCGACCACACGGGACGGCAGCGCCGAACCGATCGCGACGCCCACGGCGATCTCCAGGCCCAGCATCGCGGCCCCGAGCAGCAACGGCGTCCACGAGGGCCCGCCGACCTCGCTCACCCCCGCGGTCCGCGAGAACGCCACACCGATCAGCACGGCGTACGCGATCAACGCCCACAGCCACACCGCGAGCCAGAGCAGCAGCGCCTGCGCCCAGCCGCCGCGGGCCGCGGTGTCCGCCCAGACCCGCGTCCGGTGCCGGAAGGCGCGGCCCGCTCCCCAGGCGGCCGCGGCGCTCATCACCGAGCCCATCACGATCACCGCGTAGAGCTGGACCTGCAGGCTGGTCTGGGTCCACCAGCCGATCCAGTCGCTCTCGGCGGGGCTCTCGGCGGTGAAGTAGTACACGCCGATCGCGCCCATGAGCGCGGCGGCCCACTTGGCCTCGCCGCGCCGCATCTCGGTCAGCAGCACATGCATCAGGTCGCCACCGCTTCCGTCCCGGCCAGATGCAGATACCCGGCTTCCACGGCTCCCCCGTCGACGTCCATGCCGTCCGCGCCCCCGTCCGGGAGCGCGCACAACTCGCCGACCGTCCCCGTGAACCGGACCGAACCCTCCAGCAGCACGGCGACCCGATCACACACATGGGCGACGTCCTCGGCGAGATGCGTGCTCATCACGACCGCGGACCGCTCGCCCAACTCCCGGATAAGACCCCGGAATCCGACGCGCTGGGCCGGGTCGAGGCCGACGGTCGGTTCGTCGAGGAGCACCAGGGACGGTTCGTTGACCATGGCCTGGGCGATGCCGACGCGCCGCAGCATGCCACCGGACAAGGCCCCCATTTTCCGATCCGCGTACTTCTCCATCTCCACAAGCCGCAGCGCCTCGCGGGCCCGCTCACGGCGCCGGGCGGCGGGCACCTTGCGCAGCCAGGCCGCGTACTCGGTGAACTCAAGGACGGTGAAACGGGGATAGAACCCGAAGGACTGCGGAAGCACCCCGATCCGCTGTCTGATGTCCTGCACCCTTTTCCGCCCCGGCGCCTCGTCCCCGAGGAGGCTGACCGAGCCGGACTTGGGTCTGCGCGCCGTGCTCAACAGCGACAACAGGGTGCTCTTCCCCGCCCCGTTGGGCCCGAGCAGCCCGGTGACCCCGGAGGGGAATTCAAGGGAGACGTCATCGAGGGCGACCGTGGACCCATACCGGACGGTCACGGCCGCGACCGCCGCGACCGGCTGAAAGCCGGCCGCGGCAGCGCTGTTGCTACTGGTCACGTGATTCCTGATTCCTGATTACTGATCCTGATTCCTGATCAGTTCTGGGCGTTCACGTAACCGTAGGCCCGGCTGCCGGGGATCCCGGCCCAGGTGGCCTTGGTGTAGTACTTGCCACCCGTGCTGGTGCCCTTGTAGCCACCACAGCCGTACCCCTGCTTGTAGCTGCGGGAGGTGCTGGCGATCTGCGGGTCAGGGCGGAAGCTCTTGTCCTGGTAGATGTACGCGCTGAACGTCCGAGTGTCGTTCACCGGCACATCGCCACAGGCCTTGGCGTGACCGCTGCTCTTGCCCTTCCAGCGGTCACCGTCTTCCTTGTTGCCCGCGGTGGCTATGGAGAACGGAAGCCTGCTCCCGCTGATCTCCCCCGCGACCGCACCCACGGCCGGCAGCCCGATGGCCACAGCCGTCAGCGCCACGACCGCCAGCTTGCGCTTCCCCGTCAAAACCTTGCGCATCGATCCTCCAATAAAGCAGGACTTACTTGGTCGTTGATCACGCTATGTGCGGAATACGTGACTCCGCTGGCCAATGTCTCAGCTGTGCCCGCGATCACACTGACGATCACGGGGGAGGTGGTTCGACGGCCGGTCCGGGTGATCGCCGAAGGTCGCGATCACTCGCCGGACGGCGTGCCCGAGGACCACACGCCCATCCACTGTTCGGCGCCCCACGCCTCGTACCGTCGAGCGCCGCCGCGCACGCCTCGGCGGCGTACCCGCGTCCCCACGCCTCCGGCAGGAGCAGGTAGCCGAGTTCGGCCTCCCCGGCATCCGGGCGGACATGACTCCGCTGCTCCGCGTCGCGCCGGTTGAGCGCGGTCGAGGGCCGCCCAGGTAGGTGCCCACCTCCGGCGATGCGAACAGCTCGATGAACGCCGCACGGTCCCGGGACTCGGACTCACGGAGCACCAGCCGCTCGGTCTTGATCGGGGCAGGCGGCCAGGCGACGGACCCTGGTCCGGTCATGGTGCGGATGCCCGCTCGCGGCCTACTTCTGCGGCGCCAGGGTGCGCAGGACGTCGAACTCGTTGCCCTCGGGGTCGGCCATGACCACCCAGTTCCGGTCTGCGCCCTGGCCCACGTCCGTCGTGGTCGCGCCGAGGGCGAGCAGCCTGGTCACCTCGTCCTCGGTGCTGCCGTCGATCGGGCTGACGTCGAGGTGAAGCCGGTTCTTGACGGTCTTGCCCTCGGGAACCTGGATGAACTGCAGGGTCGGCGGCATCTGGCGGGCCCGAATGTCCTCGACGGTCGGCACCCAGGAGCCGATCTCGACCTTGCCCTCGCTCCGGTCGATCACTGTGAAGTCCAGAACCGCGCACCAGAAGGCCGCGAGCCTCTCCGGATCACGGCAGTCAACGGTCAACTCGGTGAACCTGCTCGTCATGACTCCCCCAGATAGTGCGGACGGCGCCCAGACTCCAGGACGGTTGCCGTCAACGACTGCCGTCACTGCAAAAGCCAGAGGCCCCGACGATTTCTCGTCAGGGCCTCTGGTCTGCTGTGCACTCGGCAGGATTCGAACCTGCAACCTTCTGATCCGTAGTCAGATGCTCTATCCGTTAAGCTACGAGTGCTTGATTTTTCTTTTGTCTGTCTTCGCTCCCCGGCCTTTCGGCCCGCTCGCGGCGACAGGAAGAACATTACATGACCGCCGCCGCCATGTGAAATCCGTTTGCCGCACCCCTTGCGACCTGCGGAAACGCGCTTCACAGCGAGGAAGCACCGAAGCCCCGGTCCAGCAGGACCGGGGCTTCGGATCATGAAGCGGAGGCGGAGGGATTTGAACCCTCGATGGGATTTAAGTCCCAAACCGCATTAGCAGTGCGGCGCCATAGACCGGACTAGGCGACGCCTCCAGCTTGCACACCTGCGCGAGCGCGAGGGGTGCGTGCAGATGATGACACAGCCGAGCGGTGTGTCACCAATCGCGGACTCCACGGTACTAGTGGTCAGGCCCACAGGGCAAAGCGTCCCGCGCGCCCGCAACGTCGCGCGGCGGGTGGCGTTAGAAGCGGTAGAGCCCGTACGTGTTCGCGTACCCGGTACCCCGCACCCAGTGGAGCCCCGTCATGTTGCGCCGCATCGCCCTCACCGCCGCCGCGTCCGTCGCCGCGCTCTGCGCCGTGCCCTCCGCCGCCCACGCCGACATGGGTCCGCTGCACCTGTCGACGCCGCTCACGGAGCCGACCCACGACCGGCTCACCGTGAAGGTCACCGGCTCGGGAGGCGCGGGGGACGGAACGTACGAGCTGGAATGCCACCCGGCGGGCGGCACGCACCGGGACGCGGCGAAGGCGTGCGGGAAGCTCGACGAGGGGACATGGGGGAGGGACACGTTCGCACCCGTGCCGGCCGACTCGATCTGCACCATGCAGTACGGCGGGCCCGCCACCGCGCACATCACCGGGACCTGGAACGGGCGGCCCGTCGACGCGAAGTTCGACCGCAGCAACGGCTGCGAGATCGGCCGCTGGGACCGGCTCGTTCCGGTGTTGCCCGAGGTCACGGCCTAGCTCAAGAGGGCCTTGCGTTCACCCGTCTTCATTCCCCGCTCACATCTTCTGCGTGCGACCTCCCTCTCATCCGGCCTCGCACGCACAACCACTCCCCGTAGACTCCCTCCCGTGACACGCCACGGGCCGAGGGGCAAGATGGCCTGAGCGGGTCGGCAAGCAGCAGTAATCAGGGAGGAAGCGTCGTCGTGAGCAGCAGGCCATCCCGAGGCGCTGCTCGCCTCGCAGCGATACTCGACGCGCTCCCGGACGCGCTGGTCCTCGTCAACGCCAACGGGACCGTCGTGAACGCGAACGCGATCGCGCTGGAGGCGTTCGAGGCGCCGGGCACCGCCCTCGTGGGGCGCGGGCTGCTCGATCTGCTGCCGGAGTTCGACTCCCGGCTGATTCCCGGATCGATGCGCAGGCCCGACTCCATCGACGAGCGCGGGCGGACCAAGCCGAAGCGGATGACCGCGCGGCGCACGGACGGCAGCGAGTTCCCCGTCGAGGTCACCAGCTCGAACCTCGAGGACATCCGGGACGCCTACGACAATTACGGCTACACCGGCGACGAGTTGCTCATGCTCGTCGTCCGCGACCTTTCGGGCGCCGTGGACACCGAGGCCGAACTCGCGCGCTCGCAGCGGCAGACCGAGATGATCCTGCGCGCCGCCGCCGAGGGTGTCGTCGGGACGGACACCGAAGGACGCGTCGTCCTCGTCAATCCGGCCGCCGCTCAGATACTGGGCTTCCGGGCCAGCGACCTCGGCGGGCAGGAACTGCACCACCTGGTGCTGCACTCCCGCGCCGACGGCGAGCCCTTCCCGTACGACGAATCCCCGCTCGCCGACACGCTCCGCTCGGGGCGCAAGCACCGGGTGCGCGGGCAGGTCCTGTGGTCCAAGAGCGGCGACCGGGTCGCGGTCGACCTGACGACGGCTCCGGTGCGGGACGGCGACCAGCTCGTCGGCGCCGTCATGACGTTCACCGACCGGCGGCCCTACGACGCCCTCGCCGAGGAGCACGAGGCCGCGCTCGCGCAGCACGCCGAGGAGATGCGGGCCGCGACCGAACGGCGCACGGAGGAGCTCCGGGCCGCCACCGAGAGGCACGCCGCCGAACTGGCCGCCGCCGCCGAGCAGCGCGCCGAGGAGGCCGCCGCCGAGCAGGAGCGGTACGCGGCGCTCGCCGAGCGCGAGAAGGACCGGTTCGAGGAACTGACCGAGCGCGAGAAGGCGCGGTACGACGCTCTTGCCGCCCGGCACGAGCAGCTGCTCGCCGTGCTCGGCTCGTCGTTGCGGGGCCCGTTGGACGAGCTGCGACGCGAGCTTTCGGCTCTGGCGGCGGATGACGCCGGGCAGTTGTGGCCCGAGGCGAATCAGGTGCTCCATCACCTTTCGGCCGGGTATGCGCGGATCACCACGCTTGTCGACAATGTGCTGGGGTTCCAGCTGCTCGACTCGGGTGCGGATCAGCTCTCGTGCGCGAAAGTCATGCTCGACGCTGTCGTCGCGAACGGCGTGGAGGGCGCGGTCGAGCTGATCGGGCCCGGCCGCGCGCAGTTCGCGGTGCACGCACCGCCGCTGGAGGTCGAGGTCGACCCGGGGCGGCTCGCCACGGCACTGGCCCACCTGGTCGCGGATGTCGCGGGGATCGACGCCACGGGGAACGCCCGGGCGGGCGCGGGCGCTTCGGCCCCGGCCGCCGGTGGGTACGTGGACTCGACGATCGTCGTGGCCGCGGCTCAGCGCGGTGAGGTCGTACGCATCGAGGTGCGGGGCCCCTACGCCGGTGGAGACCCGGTGCACGAGCCGATCGTGCGGGGCATCGTGCGGGCGCACGGAGGCGTGCTGCAGACGCATGAAGTGCCGGGGATGAGCGGCAGTGCTTACGTGCTTGAGGTGCCTATCGGGGCGGGGGCCGGGGCCGTTGCCGATGCGGTTTCGGCTGTCGATGCCTCGGTGGGCGCAGGGGTCACCGTGCCCGAGCAGGCCTCGGCCACCACGTCCGGTGGCGGGCGGCGGCGGGCCCGGCGGGCTTCCGGGCCTTCGGTGGACGCGTTCTTGGAGAGCGGGGTTCCTGGCGACGGCACCTCGGGGGGAGCTTCCGGCTCCAGCGGTACAGGGCGGCGTCGGGGGCGGCGTGCGGCTGAGGCGCCGCAGGTTCTTGAGGCTGGGCAGGGTGTTGAGGCTGCGGCTGCGGCTGGGGCTGGGGCTGAGGTGCCCGGTGCTTCTGAGGTGGCCGGTGCGGCTGCTCAGGGCGGGGGAGCGCAGACTTCCGGCTCCGGCTCCGGCGCTGGCTCCGGGTCCGGATCCGGCTCCGGCTCCGGCTCCGGTGGCACGGGGCGGCGGCGTGCGCGGCCCAGTGCGGTGGAAAGTGCCGGTGGGGCGACGGGTGCTGTGGAGTCCGCGGGCGCCGTCGGCTCGGTGGTGACCGCTGCCGAGCATGCGGCCGGGTCCGCCGCGCTGGGGGAGACGGTGCCGCCGCAGGGCGTTCCCGTTCCCGCGGGCGCGACGGCTCCGAGGGCTTCGGCTTCGGGGCGGCGTGCGCGGCGTGACGGTGATCAGTTGGCGTTGCCCGCGTTGCCTTCGGGTGGGGGGCAGGAGGCTGCGGAGGGGGCCGGCGCCGCCGGTACCGCTGTTGCCGTCGCGGGTGTGCCTGCCGGTGAATCCGGCGAGGCCGCGCCGCGTCCGACCGGGCGTCGGCGCCGTGCGCTGGCCGCCGCCAAGGAGCGGGCCGCCGCCGATGAGGCGCCCAGCGGGCGCGTGTTCGCGCTGCCGCCCGCCGCGGCGGACCAGGACGACACCGGGCAGCACGAGGCGGCGCTGCACCACCCGGGCGACGACCACACCCCGCCGCAGCCGCACCCGGCGGATGCGCCGACGGGACGCCGACGGTCGCGTCCGGCAGCGGCTGCCGCGCCGGCTGCACCTGCTTCGGCTGCTCCCGCTGCGGCTGCGGCTGCTGCGGCTGTTCCCGCCGCGCCTGCTTCGGCGCCTGCCGGGGAGGCCGCCGCGCAGAGCACCCCGGCCGCGGGTGTGCCCACGCAGGCCACCACGTACGGCGAAGGAACTTCCGCTGCCGCCAAGGGTGTTCCGACGCCCGGCCGGGGCGTCGCGCTGCCGCCCGAGCGCGGGACGCAGGCACGTGCCGCGCAGCCGCTGCCCGCCGAGGCCGCGCCCGGCGACCCCAACTCGACGCAGGGGCGCGCGATCAGCGTGCGTACGCTCGGGCAGGGCGTGCCGTTCGGCCAGCAGATCGCCGAGCAGCAGCGCAATCAGCCGGGGGCGGCGCAGGGCCAGGCCCAGCAGGCGTCGCCGCAGAGTCCGCAGGGCGCGCAGAGTCCGCGTATCCCGCAGGCGCCGCAGCCTCCGCAGGCTCCTGCTCAGGCTGCCCAGGGGCCGGCCAAGTCCGCGACGGGGCAGGCCAAGCAGGCGTCCGGAGCTGCCGGGCCGCTGCCGCCCCAGGCTCCGGCTCCGGCTCCGGCCACCGCCTCGGGCACGCCGGCCGCCGGCCCGCTTCCGGAGCAGACTCCCGCGCAGCCTTCGGCCCAGGGGCACACCCTCGGCGGCTCCGGTCGTCGGCGCAGGCTGTCCACGCCTCCGGAGCCGACCGCCGATGAGCGTCCCGAGACCGCGGCGCGCGCGCATCCGCAGGCCGCCCCGGCTCCCGCTCCCGCCTCCACTCCGGGTGCCGCTCCCGGCGCCCAGCCGCAGTCCCGTATCGGATCCGCCACCGAGGGCGCGGGCCGTGCGTACGCGATCGGCGCTCCGGACGAGGACGCCGACGAGGGCCCGGAGCCGCTGGACGGTCCCGGCGGCGCGGTCGAGGTCGCCAACCGGCCCCAGCCGCAGCCCATGGACGACGAACTGCCGCCCGAGCCGTTGGACAACCCGCGCAGGCTCCTCGTCTGGCCCGCGCCCGACGTCACCACCCAGCAGGCGCTCAGCGACCGCGGCTACCGTCCCGTGATCGTGCACTCGCGCGAGGAGGTCGACGCCCAGATCGCGGCGTTCCCCGCCGCGCTCTTCGTGGACCCGCTGACAGGACCGATCACGCGTACGGCCCTGCAGTCGCTGCGCACGGCCGCCGTCGCCGCTGAAGTTCCCGTACTCGTCACGGCGGGACTCGGCCAGGCGACCCGCGAGGCCGCGTACGGCGCCGACCCCGCCGTACTCCTGAAGGCGCTCGCGCCCCGCGACAGCGAGCAGCACCCGCCGCGCGTCCTGCTCATCGAGGAGCACGAGGAGATCGCGCTCGCCCTGACCGCGACGCTGGAGCGGCGCGGGATGCAGGTGGCACGGGCCGAGAGCGACGCGGACGCGGTGACGCTCGCGGCGCAGATGCGACCGAACCTGGTCGTGATGGACCTGATGCAGGTGCGTCGCCGCAGGGCCGGAATCATCGACTGGCTGCGCGCGAACGGCCAGTTGAACCGCACCCCGCTCGTCGTCTACACGGCAGCCGTCGACGAGACGGAGCTGCCGCGGCTCGCGGCGGGGGAGACGGTGCTGTTCCTCGCGGAGCGTTCGACGAGCGGTGAGGTGCAGGGCCGGATCGTGGATCTGCTGGCGAAGATCGGGACTAACTAGCGCCGGGTACGGAAGCAGCGCCCGGTACGGAAGCAGCGCCCGGTACGGAACCAGCGCCCGGTACGGAACCAGCGCCCGGTTCTCAGGCGGTGATGCGGCGCACCGCGGCCTTGATGCTGGCGCGCAGCCGTTCCTTGTCGGCCTTCTCGTCGCCGACGAGGATCCGCCGCATCTGCGGCACGGCCGTGGACCAGCCGGCCAGCGCGACCACCATGAACAGCAGGTGGGCGGCCGGGATCTCGTCGCTGATGACGCCTCGGGCCTGGGCGTCGGCGAGCACGGCGACCTTCCGGTCGTAGTGATCGACCCGCTCCCGCTCGTCCGGGAGTTCGTCCGTGCCGTACTCGATGCCCTCCCAGAAGAGCAGCCGCAGCAGTTCGGGATGGGCGGCGTGGTAATCCATCAGCCGGTCCATCCAGCCGTCCATGTCGTCGGCGTCGACGGGGTTGCTGACCGCCATGTCGAGCATGCGCTTCTCGAGGACCTGCGTGAAGAGCTCGGCCTTGTTGCCGAAATAGGCGTAGATGAGCTGCTTGTTGGCCTTCGCCTCGGTCGCGATGCGGTCCATGCGGGCACCCGCGATGCCGTACCGCGCGAATTCGGCCACCGCCGCCTCGAAGATCCGGGCCTTGGTGGCCTCGGGGTCTCTCACTGCCATGGGGACAGGGTAGCCAATCCTTTCGGGTAACCAACTGGTTGGTTGCTTGACAGCGCGCTGGTCACGGGCGCAGACTTTTTCCAACCAACCAGTTGGTTGCCTCTTGACGCAAGGAGTCATGCCCCCTCATGCCGCCCTCAGGTTCAGACACCAGGAGCCGGACGCCTGTGATCGCCCGGGACGCGGACGCACCGCCCGGGCGCGCCGTCCCGCTCGGGCGAGCCGTCCCACCCGGGCGAGCCGTCCCGCCCGGACTGCTGCTCGCCGTGGTGGCGATCTGCACCGCGGTGACCGTCGCCAACATCTACCTGGCCGCTCCCCTGCTGCCCCTCATCGCGCACGGCTTCGGCAGCGAACCCTCCGCCCTGGCCTGGCTCGCCTCGGTCTCCCTTCTCGGGTACGCGGCGGGGCTGCTGTTCTTCGCCCCGCTCGGCGACACGGCCAACCGCCGCCGCCTCGTCGGCATACTGTCGGCCGCCGCCGCCCTGGCCATGGGCGCGGCCGCCGTCAGCCCGGGACCCGTCGCGCTCGCCTGCGCCCTGTTCGTGGCCGCCGCGGCGAGCGTCATACCGCAGCTCCTCGTGCCGCTCGTCGCGGAGCGCGCACCCGCCGACCGCAGGGCCCGGCATGTGGCTGCCGTGATCGCCGGGCTCTTCGCAGGGGTCGTCGCCGCGCGGGTGCTCGGCGGTCTCGTGGCGCAGGCGCACGGCTGGCGCGTCGTCTTCGTGGGCGCGGCCGCGCTGACCCTGGTGCTCGGTCTTGCCACCGCCGCCCTGCTGCCCGCCGAGACCCGGCCGCGGCACAGCGGCCCGGCCCTGGCCGGCCTTGCCCGGCTGCCCCAAGTCCTGAAGGAGTCGCCCGAGCTGCGCCGCGCGTGCCTGCGCCAAGGCGGGATGTACGGCGCGTGGAGCGCGGTGTGGACCTCGCTCGCCCTGCTCCTCACGAGCGATGCGTACGACATGTCGACGGGCGCCGCGGGGCTCTTCGGCCTCCTCGGGCTCTCCGCGACCGTGGTCGCGCCGCTGGCCGGTGATCTCGTCGACCGGTTCGGGGCGGCGCGCGTGACGGCGACCGCCTATGCGGGTGCGGCCGTCTGTCTGCCGCTGTTCTGGCTCGGCGGGCGGCAGTTGTGGGCGCTGTGCGCGGCCGGGATCCTGATCCACGCGGCGCTCGTGGCGAGCCATGTCGCCAACCAGACCCTGGCGCTGACCACCACCAGCCTGCCCGCCACCGCCAACACCGCCTATGTGGTGGGCGGATTCGCGAGCGGCGCGCTGGCCTCGGCCCTCGCCGGGACCGCCTTCACCCACGGCGGCTGGGGCGGGGTGTGCGTCATCGCGACGGTGTGGCTGGCCCTGGGCTGGGTCACGGCGATACGCCGCTCCACGTGAGAGCGGCGTATCGCGCGGGGCCGGTGTCGTGCGGGGCCGGTGTCGTGCGGTCGTTCGGCGGCCGGGTCGGGCTTGAAGTCGCCCGGCATCACCCGGCACCCGGCGCCCGGTTCAGAGCTGGGTGACGTCCAGCTCCCCCTCCGCGTACTGCCTGCGCAGCACCTTCTTGTCGAACTTGCCGACGCTCGTCTTCGGCACGGCCGGCACGATCGCCCAGCGCTCGGGCAGCTGCCACTTGGCGATGGTGCCCGCGAGGAAGTCGCGCAGGGCGAGGTAGTCGACGCTCGCGTTCTCCTTCAGCACGACGGTGGCGAGCGGGCGTTCGCCCCACTTGTCGTCGGGGACGGCGACGACCGCCGCCTCCGCGACATCCGGGTGGGACATGATCGCGTTCTCCAGCTCGACGCTGGAGATCCACTCCCCGCCCGACTTGATGACGTCCTTGGCGCGGTCGGTGAGGGTCAGGAATCCGTCGGAGGTGATGACACCGACGTCGCCGGTCTTCAGCCAGCCGTCCGCGCTGAACTTGTCCTCGGGCTTGAGCACGTCCTCGCCGGCCCCGCCGTAGTACGCCGCCGCGATCCACGGGCCGCGCACCTCCAGCTCACCCGCCGACTCGCCGTCCCACGGCAGGTGTTCGCCGCCGGGGCCGACCAGGCGCGCCTCGACGCCGGCCGGGAATCGGCCCTGGGTGAGGCGGTAGGTGAACTCCTCGTCGGTACCGATCGCCTTGGCCGGCGGGCGGGCGACCGTGCCGAGCGGGGAGGTCTCCGTCATGCCCCAGGCGTGACAGACCCGCATGCCCAGCTTGTCGAACGCCGCCATCAGCGAGGGCGGGCAGGCCGAGCCGCCGATGGTGACCTGGCCGAGGGAGCTGACGTCACGGGGCTTCGCGGTGAGTTCGGCGAGCAGGCCCTGCCAGATGGTGGGGACGGCGGCCGCGTGCGTGGGCCGCTCCGACTCGATCATCTCGGCGAGCGGCGCGGGCTGCAGGAAGCGGTCCGGCATCAGCATGTTCACGCCCGCCATGAGCGTGGCGTGCGGCAGGCCCCAGGCGTTGACGTGGAACTGCGGGACGACGACGAGGGTGGTGTCCGCGTCCGTGAGCCCCATCGACTCGCTCATGTTGACCTGCATCGAGTGCAGATAGATGGAGCGGTGCGAGTAGACGACACCCTTGGGGTCGCCGGTCGTGCCGGAGGTGTAGCACATGGCGGCGGCCGTGCGCTCGTCCAGCTCGGGCCAGTCGTAGACCGTGGGCTTACCGGCGATCAGGTCCTCGTACTCGTGGACCTGCGCGGTGACTCCGGCGAGCGGGGCGCGGTCGCCGGGGCCCGAGACCACCAGGTGCTCGACGGTCGGCAGCTGCGGGAGCAGGGGCGCGAGCAGGGGGATCAGGGAGCCGTTGACGATGATGACGCGGTCGGCCGCGTGGTTCACGATCCAGGTCAACTGGTCGGCGGGCAGCCGCAGATTGAGGGTGTGCAGGACGGCTCCCATACAGGGGACCGCGAAGTAGGCCTCGACATGCTCGGCGTTGTTCCACATGAAGGTGGCCACGCGTTCGTCGCCGTCGACCCCGAGGTCCTCGCGCAGCGCGTGCGCAAGGCGGGCCGAGCGTTCACCGATCTCGCGGAAGCTGCGGCGCTGTGGAGCGGCTTCGCCCGTCCACGTCGTGACCTGCGACGACCCGTGCACGGTCGTCCCGTGCCGAAGGATGCGGGTGACTGTCAGCGGTACGTCCTGCATCGTGCTCAGCACGGCGTCCTCCCGGTGGGCGCGCGGCATTCATCCGGGGCGGCTCCCGGATGACCTACCTGGCAGTAGGGCTCGCCAGATTCTTGCCGCATACCGCACGGTATGTCACTAGTCCGGGAGAAGAAAGGTCCGGCGGAGCAGCGTGAATCACCGGACAGGCGTCAATTCCGGGTCCTCGCGGAGCTTGCCGAGCGCACGCGACACCGCGCTCTTGACGGTCCCGATGGACACGCCGAGCACCTCGGCCGTCTGGGCCTCGCTGAGATCCTCGTAGTACCGAAGGACGACCATCGCCCGCTGCCGCGCCGGCAGCTTCATGATCGCGCGCCACATGGCGTCCCGGAGCACCTGCTGCTCCGCCGGATCCCCGACCGGCGTCACCTCGGGCTCGGGCAGCTCGTCGCATGCGAACTCGTCGACCTTGCGCTTGCGCCACTGCGAAGTACGGGTGTTCAGCAGGGCCCTGCGCACATAGCCGTCGAGGGCGCGGTGGTCCTCGATGCGGTCCCATGCGACATACGTCTTGGTGAGAGCGGTCTGCAGCAGATCCTCTGCATCGCTCGGATTCGCGGTCAGCGAGCGTGCGGTGCGCAGCAACACGGGCTGACGTGCCCGTACGTAGGACGCGAACGACGGATACGCCGAAGGACTCGCCGTCCGCGTCGCGGCCTTCGATGCGCTGGTGCACATGGGCACCATGGATACGGTCATGGCTCCACGCTAGAAGCGCCCCCTACTTCAGCGGATCGGCCGCAGGTCCCGAAGCGGTGTCCGCCTCAGGTTGTACGAAGGGTGGTAGCCCCACCTCCTGAAGGTGGAGGAGACGGAGCGCACCCCTGAGGGTTCATCCCTGAGACGGTCCTCAGCGGATCCGGGCCACCGGCGCGTGCACGAGGTTCCGGTCGATCATCAGGGAACGTCCGCCGTGCCGCTCCCGCACGTTCCCGGCGTACTGGTGGATGCGCCGCGCGGGGCGCCAGGCCCGCCGCAGCGCGGGCTCACGGTACAGGTGCGGGCGTGTGCGCCAGCGTGCGAACCACATCACCGCCGGCAGGTCCGGCACCCCCGCACGCCGCGCCGCCTCCATGTGCCGCACCCCGGAGTCCGCGCCGCTGTAGAACCCCGGTACGTACCCCAGCCTGCGCACCTTCCTGTCCCACGCCCGCACGAAGGCGAGCGTGGTGCGCGCGCACTTCTTGTTCCGGTAGTCGTACGCCTCCATGTCCAAGTAGAGGGCGCTGCCCCGCAGCATCCCGAGTGCCTTCGCCCTGCGGACCGCGTCGCGCCCCTCGCCCGTCCCCTGCCTCCAGGCGTTCCGTCCGATGCGTACGCCTTTCTTGTTCTTCGCGAAGACACAGGGCGACTGCGACCCCACGTACAGCGGCAGCACCCGCCAGCCCATCCCCCGCACCGCACGCATCCAGTCGCGGCTCAGATGGGCCTGCCGCTTGCACGCCCGGCCCCGGCCTCCGAAGTAGACGCCCACCGCTCGGTAGTCGGAGCTCAGCCAGCGGCGCATGGTGCCCAGGGGCGGGGTGTGGCAGGTGTCGAAGCCCCGCCCGTGGAAGGTCGACACCCTGGCGGCCGCCCGGCCGCGCCCGGCCTCCGACGTGCCGTCAGGTCTGCTCGTGGCGCCCGTCGGCACCGCGCACAGGGCCAGCGTGGTCAGGGCGAGAGCGAGGACAAGTCCCATGATCGCTTTTCGGCAGTGCATACGCCGAGTGAAGGGCCCGGCTCCCGCGCCCCGCCCGGGACACGCGCCGCGTTCAGCCGTCCGACCCCAGAATCAGCCCCGATGTGGGGACGCCGGTGCCCGCGGTGACCAGGGTGCGCGCGGCGCCCGGTATCTGGTTCACGGACGTGCCGCGCACCTGTCGTACCGCCTCCGCTATCCCGTTCATCCCGTGCAGATACGCCTCCCCGAGCTGCCCTCCGTGGGTGTTCAGCGGCAGCCGCTCCTCCGCGACGAAGCCGGCCGCCTCACCCGGCCCGCAGAAGCCGAACTCCTCCAGTTGCATCAGCACGAACGGCGTGAAGTGGTCGTAGAGAATGCCCACGTCGATGTCTCCGGGCGCCAGACCCGAGCTCCGCCACAACTGCCGTGCCACCACACTCATTTCGGGCAGCCCGCTCAGGTCGTCGCGGTAGAAACTGGTCATCTGCTCCTGTGCCCGCCCCGCACCCTGCGCCGCTGCCGTGATCACGGCCGGCGGGTGCGGCAGATCCCGGGCCCGCTCCACGCTCGTCACGACGATCGCCTGGCCGCCGTCGGTCTCCTGGCAGCAGTCGAGGAGCCGCAGCGGCTCGACGATCCAGCGGGACTCGGCGTGATCGGCGAGGGTGATCGGCTTGCCGTGGAAGTAGGCCGCGGGGTTCGTCGCCGCGTACTTCCGGTCGGTGACCGCGACAGGGCCGAAGGCATCCGGAGTCAGGCCGTAGGTGTGGAGATAGCGCTGGGCCGCCATCGCCACCCACGACGCGGGAGTCAGCAGTCCGAACGGCAGGGACCAGCCGAGCGCCGCGCCCTCCGCCGACGGCTCACGGTGCTGCACCCCCGAGCCGAATCTGCGGCCCGAACGTTCGTTGAACGCCCGGTAGCAGACCACCACTTCGGCCACTCCGCTCGCCACCGCGAGCGCCGCCTGCTGAACGGTCGCGCACGCCGCGCCGCCTCCGTAATGGACACGCGAGAAGAAGGAGAGCTCCCCGATCCCGGCCGCCTGCGCGACGGTGATCTCCGGGTTGGTGTCCATCGTGAACGTGACCATGCCGTCGACATCACCGGGGCCGAGTCCCGCGTCGTCGAGCGCCGCGCCCACCGCCTCCACGGCGAGTCTGAGCTCGCTGCGCCCCGAATCCTTCGAGAACTCGGTGGCCCCGATGCCGACGACGGCCGCCTTCCCGCCGAGCCGATCACGCGTCCGCACGCTCATGCCGCGCCTCCTGCCGACGCGCCACCCGAAGCCGGCGCCGTGACCGAGACCGTGACCGTCCCGGTGACGTGCTTGCCGATGCCGTTGGCCCCGACCACCTTGACCGTGGCCGTATCGCCCTCGACCTGCTCGACGGAGCCCGTCAACACCATCGTGTCCCCTGGGTAGTTGGGCGCCCCAAGCCGTATCGCCACCTTGCGGAGCACGGCACCGGACCCGAAGTGATCCGTGACGTACCGACCGACCAGGCCGTTCGTGGTCAGGATGTTCATGAAGATGTCGGGGGACCCCTTCTCCTGCGCCGCCACCGCGTCGTGGTGCACGTCCTGATAGTCCCGCGACGCGATCGCACCGGAGACGATAAGCGTCCGGGTCACCGGGATGGTGAGCTCGGGCAGCCTGTCGCCCACGCTCACCCCGACGCCCCTGCTCATCCCCTCACCCCCGCTCATCTCACCGCCTCCTCTCATACCGACTCCTCATACCGACTCCTCCTCAGCGATCAAGTCGCCCAGTTCCGCGAGGACTTCACTCCCGCACCCCAGATACGCGTCCAGCTGCCGCCCCCACAGGAAGTGCCGGTGCACGGGGTGGTCGAGGTCGGCGCCCATGCCTCCGTGCAGATGCTGGCCCGCGTGTACGACCCGCTTGCCCGCCTCCGACGCCCACCACGCCGCGGTCAGCGCATGCTCGTCGTACGCCAACGACGCGTCGCGCCGCCAAGCCGCCTCGTACGCCGTGACGCGTATCGCCTCGGTGTCCATATAGGCGTCCGCAGCCCGGAGTTGGACCCCCTGCTTGGCAGCGAGCGGCCGGCCGAACTGCTCCCGCTCGTTCGTGTGGGCGACCACGCGGGCCAGCGATCCCGCGCACACACCGGCCTGCAGCCCCGCGAAGGCCGTCCGCGCACTCGCCAGCACATCGGCGTAGGCCTCGTCCCCGCCGATCCGCTCCCCGGGAGTCCCGTCGAGCACCAGCCGCCCGGCCGCCCAGGGCGCCGTCAGCTCGACCGGCTCGGTCGCCGCGTCGGCCACCCGCACCATCCACAGGCTGTGGCCGCCCCGCCGTATGCGATCCGGCACGGCCACCAGGACGTGTGTGGCATCCCGCAGCCACGGCACCCACGGCACCGCTCCGGTCAGCGAACCCGTCGGCGCTTCCGGCAGCCCCGTCGACGCTTCCAACGACCCCGTCAGCCCTTCCGGCGACCCCGTCCCACCTCCCTGCGTGGACGCCACCACCACGCCACCGCCCGCCGGAAACGCCCCGGTGGCGACCGCCGTGCCGTCCCGCAGCCCCGGCAGCAGCCGCCCCCGCTGCTCCTCCGTGCCATGGACCGCCACGGCGAGCAGGCCGTAGACACAGCTCGCCGCCAGCGGCACCTGTGCCGTCACCCGCCCTTGCTCCTCCAGCAGCAGCACGAGCCCCAGCAGCCCGACGTCCTCCACCGCACCCGGCAGCCCCGCGGCGCACAGCGCCTTCCACAGTTCGGCGTCCGATGCCGTCCCCGCCGCCGCGAGCCGCTCGGGCGTGGACAGGTCCCCGAAGATCTCCGCCGCGAGCTCCCGCGCGGCCGTCTGCTCGTCCGTGGGTGTGAAGTCCATGTCAGACCCCGCCCCCTTCCATGGCCTCGACGGGCCGGAACACCGGAAGCTCCAACTCCTTGTCCACACGCTGGAATTCGAGCCGGACGGGCTGCCCGATCCGCACCTTGTCGCTGGGCACGCCCACCACATTGCTGACCATGCGCACGCCCTCCGCCAGGTCGATGAGCGCGACGGCGTACGGGGGATCGAAGGCGGGGAAGGGTGGATGGTGCGTGACGACATACGAGTAGACGGTGCCCTGGCCGCTCGCCTCGACCGTGTCCCACTCCAGCGATCCGCAGGCGTTGCAGCCCGGCAGCCAGGGGAAGCGCAGTGCCCGGCAGTCACCGCAGCGCTGGATCAGGAGCTGGTGGCGCGCCACACCCTCCCAGAACCCGGCGTTGTCCCTGTTGATGACCGGGCGGGGCCTCTTGCCCTGCGGTGTGCGCCGCGCGGGTGCGTACTTGAGGATCCGGAAGCGGTGGGTCCCTGCCGGTTCGCCGCCCGCCCTGACATCCATCCGCGTCGTGACGAAGTGGCCCGTGCCCAGCTTCGTCGTCTTGCGCTCCGAGACCGATTCGATGACCGCGTCGAAGGTGATCTCGTCCCCCGGCCGCAGCGGCCGCAGATACTCCTGCTCGCAGTCGGTGGCGACCACCGATGTGTAGCCCGCGCCGTCGAGCAGGGCGAACAGTTCGTCGTGGGCGGCCGAGCGCCCCTGGTGTCCGGAGAGCCCGCCCATCGTCCAGGCCTGGAGCATGGTCGGCGGCGCGATCGGATCCTCCCCGGAATAGGCGGAGTTGGCGTCCCCCATCGCCTCGCACCAGTGCCGGATCATCGGCTCGTTGACCCGGTCCTTGCCCACGCCCGAGGTCGCGGCCGCCCTGCCCTCGAAGACCTTCAGCGCCTCGTACGAAAGATCGCTCACCGCCGTCCCCTCCGCATCCCGAGGCGCATCGTCGCCACGATCTCCCGCTGCACCTCGCTCACCCCACCGCCGAACGTATTGATCTGCGCCGCCCTGTTCATCCGCTCCAACTCCCCCTCACCGCCCGTGCCGAGCGCCAGGGCCCCGGGCGATCCGGCCCTCACCAGACCCGCGCCGCCCGTGACTTCCTGACATATTCGGTACACCTCCACGGCCGATTCGGTTCCCATGAACTTCACGCCGCTCGCGTCTCCGGGCGCCAGCCGGCCCGCCCCCACTTCGCCCACCAAACGCCAGTTGACCAGGCGCGTAGCCGCGAGCCGCGCCCGCGCTTCGGCCAGTCTGGAACGGACCCACGGAGCGTCAATCCGACGCTCGCCCGTCACTGGATCGGGTGTACGCGCGAAGGCGAGGGCCGCCGCGTAGAAGTCCTCGGCCTGCATGCCGATCGCGGCGAGCGCCACGCGCTCGTGGTTCAGCTGGTTGGTGATGAGCCCCCAGCCGCCGTTCTCCTCGCCGACGAGGTTCGTGGCGGGCACGCGTATCCCGTCGTAGTACGTCGCCGTCGTGGTCAGCCCGCCCACGGTCTCTATCGGCGTCCACGAGAAACCGGGCGCCGCCGTCGGCACGAGAATGATCGAGATGCCCTGGTGCTTGGGCGCCTGCGGGTCGGTGCGGCAGGCGAGCCAGATCCAGTCGGCGTTCTGCGCGTTCGACGTGAAGATCTTCTGCCCGTCGATGAGCCACGCGTCGTCGGATCCATCCTTGACGCGCACCGCCCGCGTACGCAGCGAGGCGAGGTCCGTCCCCGCCGACGGCTCGCTGTAGCCGATCGCGAAGACGAGATCGCCGCTGAGGATGCGCGGCAGGAAGGAGGCCTTCTGCTCCTGTGTGCCGTACTTCATGAGCGTCGGGCCGACGGTGTTCAGCGTGACCATCGACACCGGCGCTCCCGCGCGATAGGCCTCGTCGAAGAAGACGAACTGCTCGTCGGCGCCCCGCCCCTGCCCGCCGTACTCGACGGGCCAGCCGAGGCCGAGCATTCCGTCGGCCCCGATGCGCCGCAGCAGGCGCCGCTGCCCCTCCAGGTCGTCGCCTTCGGGCGGTCCTCCCGGCATCAGATCGCGGAAGTACGCGCGCAGTTCGGAGCGCAGCTGCTGCTGGCGTTCGGTGGGGGCGAGGTGCACGGCGGCGGCCTCTCCTTCGCGTACGGGCGTCGCACCGACAAGGGTTTCTGACTGTCCGTCAGAAACCGTGCGAGTGTCAAGAGATCACCCCGGATACGAAGGGCGGGACCCCCGGCGGCAATGCGGGGCCGAACACGCCTGCGCGGCCCGTCCCCCCCCCCCCCCCCCGCCCCCCGACCCCCCCCCAGGACTACAGACCAAAACGCC
>NZ_JBHYIG010000101.1:0-2876 GCF_042740015.1 Streptomyces sp. NPDC059037 | reverse complement strand
GCTTACAAACCCCCCCCCCGAGAGCGCGGCGCGCGCCCCGCCGACGGCGCGGGGCCCCCCCCCCCGGGGCGGTGGGGGACGCCCCCCCCCGCCCCCCCAGACCGTCACACACCCCGTCGAGCCGGCCCAAGGAGCGCCCCCAGACGGCCGTTACCTCACCAGAGGTTGGTGAAGTTGAACGCGACGTTCTCGTTCGACTGGTCGATCGCCGTGAACCCGGAGCCGTTCACCTGAGCGTTGTTGTTCTGGTTCGATGCGCCGTTGCCGACCGCCTGCTGCTGCGTCGTGTTCGAGTTGCCGCTGTTGTCGTCGCCGACACCACTGCCGTTGACGGTGGCCACGCCCGCGTTCGATCCGTCGTCCGCGAAGGAGCCGTTGTCAGCCATCGCGACACCGGAGAAAAGCGCGGCGGCCAAGGGCAGGGCCGCGGCGGCGGCGATGACGCGGGCGGTACGGATGCTTGCCATGTCAATTCCTCCAGAACGGGAGGTACGCACCGGCAATGTGCCGGGAGCACCGGAAGTACGGCTTGTTCCAAGGCAGTTGGCCGACCGCCTCGGGTTCTGCACGACGTCGCGAGTCCAGAGTTGCCCACCGAATCCCCGGCGAACCACCCCGGAAGCCCCGATTCCCCCGCAAGCGTGAGTACAAGTCGATAAACACGCTTCGATCCGCCAAAGCCCCAGCTCAGCCCCGTGCGACCCGCCCAAACCCAGGCGCCGCAAGCGCTGAAGCGTTCCGGCGCCCCCCAAAGAAGAGGCCTCCCATCCGCGCTTCCGGCGCGTGTCGGGGCCTCCCCCTCTTCCCTTCTTCGAACACTCGTACGAAAATGGCGGCATGGCCACCATCGACCGCCATGCCACAGCGCTCGCACTCGCCCACGCCCTGTCCGCCGCCGAGCGCGGCCTCGCCGTCATCCCGCTCTCCCGCACCAAGCTGCCCGCCCTGCGCTCCCCCCACCACGAGCAGCCCGAACCCACGCCCTGCCACGGCGAATGCGGCCGCCCCGGACACGGCGTGTACGACGCGTCGACCGACCCGCGCCGTATCCGCGAGCTCTTCGCCGCCGCCCCTTGGGCCAGCGGATACGGCATCGCCTGCGGGCTGCCCCCACACCATCTGATCGGCATCGACCTGGACACCAAGTCCGGTACGGACGCCTCGGCCGCCCTGCGGGAACTGGCGCTGCGCCACCTGTTCACCATCCCGGCCACGGTCGTCGTGGTGACCCCGAGCGGCGGCCGCCACATCTGGCTTTCGGGCCCGCCCGACGCCGTCATCCCCAACTCCGCGGGCCGCCTCGCCCCCGGCATCGACATCCGGGGCGCCGGCGGCTATCTCGTCGGCCCCGGCTCGCGCACCGAACACGGCGTCTACAGCACCGTGCCGGGCACCGCGCAACTCCCGCCCGGCGCCTGCCCTCCCGCGCTCCTGCGGCTGCTCATGCCGCCGCCCCGCGCACACCACACGGGGCCTTCGAAGCCGCAGGTCCAGCACGGCCAGGGGCTCGTCCAGTTCGTGCTCGCCGCGCACGAGGGCCAGCGCAACACCCGTCTCTTCTGGGCCGCTTGCCGCGCGTACGAGAACGGCATCGGCGAGGCCCTGTCGGGCGAACTCACCGATGCCGCACTCCGGGTCGGCCTGACGGAACGCGAGGCCCGCTCGACGATCGCGTCGGCGGCCCGGCTCACCGGGCACGCGTAGGGGGCAGCTAACCGAGCAGCGAACGCACCGCCGCGCGGTCGATGTTCGTCAGGGCGCGGACCAGCTTCGGGGTGAGGAAGACGATGGCGAGGCCGAGCAAGGAGGCACCGGCGATCTGCAACGGCGACTCCAGGTAGTACGCGTGGTGCTCGCCGCCCGATGTGTAGTCGAACACCCGGTAGCCCGGCCAGTCGAGGTAGTGCGGGAACACCCAGGAGTACGCCGGAAGGAGCGCGACCACCCAGCCGGTGACCAGGAAGGTCACGGTGAGCACGAAGGACGTCACGCGCGCGGGGAACATCACGACCTGGAAGAGCAGCGCCCGCCAGCCCGCGGCGTCCGCGAGCCGGGCACGCATCCCGGCCCACGCGCCCTCTCCCGGCGAGGTCCGCACCGGGCCGGGCCCGGCGACATCGAGCCCGAGGCCGGCCCGTGCACGCCCCCGCTCGGCGGCACCGAGCCCTCGCGCGCCCGCCAACGCGGCGGCAAGGACCGGCAGTCCGAGCACGGTGACGAACAGCCCCATGCCGAGCGAGAACATCGTCACGGCGAAGGTGAAACCGACGACGGCGATGGGCAGCGAGGCGACGGTGTAGCCGATCTCCCGGTAGGTGGCGGCGGCGAACGGCGCCCGCCAGAAGCCGGGGGACCGCGCAGGACCCGCGTCGGACGGAGCGGAAGGGGCGGAAGGGGCAGAGGGAGCGGCTGCGTACGGCAGAGTGCTTGTGCTCATGGCGGGGCCTCGAATCTTCACGGTGAGGACGGTGGGGACGTGCCGTGCTGATGTCCTCCACGTTCGCGAATCCGCGCGCCCGCCGACATACGGCGACCCGGCCTCTTGGGGGTGTCGCCAGCCCCACCCCCGGCGCGAGGACGGCACGGGGAACCGGCGCGATGAACCGGCGCGAGACGGCACGAAGAAGGGGCGCCCGAAGACTTCCGGACGCCCCTTCTCACCAGGCCCAACAGGCCCCTTAAGCGGTGGGTGTGGGATTTGAACCCACGGTGACTCGCGCCACGACGGTTTTCAAGACCGTTCCCTTAGGCCGCTCGGGCAACCCACCCCGCCCCCCCCCGCCCGGGGGGGGGGGGGGGAAAGGTTGGGGGGGGCACTCACCCCGGGGCAGATAAAAAAAACAAGCGAGCCCCCACCAAAAGAGATTATTAATAGG
>NZ_JBHYIG010000100.1:17065-29268 GCF_042740015.1 Streptomyces sp. NPDC059037 | reverse complement strand
CGGGGTCGTCCCCGCCCGCTTTAAACAACTCCACTCCCGACCTCGGCGCGGAGCCCGGCCCCGGCACGTGGCGCGCCGCACCCCCCGCGCCGTTACCCGCGGCCCGCGCGCGGGCCGTCGACGCGACCCTGCGGCGCCTCCTCGGCGAAGAGGCCATCGCATCGCCGGAGATGGCGGAGGCGGCGGAGCTCGCCCTGCGCGCCGCCGAGGCCTGCTCACGCTCCGGGCGCCCGCTGTACGCCGCGCACGCGGACCTGCCCGTCCCCGAGCAGCCGCACCTCGCGTACTTCCACGCCGCGACGCTGCTGCGCGAGCACCGGGGTGACGGGCATCTGGCCGTCCTCCTGAACGCCGAACTCGACGCGGTGGAGGCCCTGGTGAGCCACACGGCGACCGGCAAGGGCATGACTCCGAAGTGGATCTTCAGCACGCGCGGCTGGACCCAGGAGGACTGGGACGCCGCCGTGGAGCGGCTGCGGGCCCGCGGACTGCTCGACGGCGCGGGCGAGTTGACGGAAGCCGGCGTCGCGCTGCGCGGGGACATCGAGGAGGCCACGGACCGCCTCGACCGCGCGCCGTACGAGCACCTGGGCGCCGCCGGCGTCGAGCGCCTGACGGAGCTGGGGTCGGCGTTCATCGGAGCCGCACTGACGGCGGGCGCGTTCCCGGCGGATCTGCTCGGCAAGGCCTGAGCATGGCCCGTCCCCGCTGAGGTACCCGGACGTCGCGAGGGCCGGCACATTCCGCGCCGGCCCGCGAGACGGAAGGGAAACACCCATGTTCCGTGCGATCGCGGACATCCTGCGTCAGATCGGTGCCACCCTCGCCGCGGTGGTCACACTGCCGTTCCGCGCCCTCGCCCGGCTGTTCGGCGGCGCCTCACGCTCCGGACGGCGGACGGGCCGACGGCCGATGCGACGGCCCGGTCGGGCACGCCGGGTCTGATCCCCCCGCTGTCGGTGCCACCTGCCACAATTGCCCGGCAACCCCAGTGAGAAGGCGGTACCGGAACGTGGCACCTCTGCAGACGTCCACTCCAGCATCCATCGAAAGCAGGATCGCCGAGGAACTCGGTGTACGGGAGCGGCAGGTGAAGGCCGCCGTCGACCTGCTCGACGGCGGTTCGACGGTGCCCTTCATCGCGCGCTACCGCAAGGAAGCGACCGAGATGCTCGACGACGCGCAGCTGCGCACGCTCGAGGAGCGGCTGCGTTATCTGCGGGAGCTCGAGGACCGGCGCGCGGCGATCATCGAATCGGTCCGTGAGCAGGGCAAGCTCACCGACGAGCTCGAGGCGCGGATCCGCGCGGCGGACACCAAGGCGCGCCTCGAGGACATCTACCTGCCGTTCAAGCCGAAGCGGCGCACCAAGGCGCAGATCGCGCGCGAGGCGGGTCTGGAGCCGCTGGCCGACGGCCTGCTCGGCGACCCGTCCGTGGACCCGCATGCGGCGGCCGCCGCGTTCGTCGACGCCGACAAGGGCGTCGCCGACCCGCAGGCCGCCCTGGACGGCGCCCGCGCGATCCTCGCGGAGCGGTTCTCCGAGGACGCCGACCTGATCGGCGAGCTGCGCGAGCGCATGTGGGTGCGCGGCCGGCTCGCCGCGAAGGTCCGCGACGGCAAGGAGGAGGCGGGCGCCAAGTTCGCCGACTACTTCGACTTCGCCGAGCCCTTCAAGGAGCTGCCATCGCACCGCGTCCTCGCGATGCTGCGCGGCGAGAAGGAGGAGGTCCTCGACCTCGTCCTGGAGCCCGAGGAGGCCACGGAGGGCCCGTCTTCGTACGAGGGGATCGTCGCCCACCGCTTCGGCGTCGCGGACCGCGGCCGCCCGGCCGACAAGTGGCTGCAGGACACGGTCCGCTGGTCCTGGCGCACCCGCATCCTCGTGCACCTGGGCATCGACCTGCGCCTTCGCCTGCGCACGGCCGCCGAGGACGAGGCGGTGCGGGTCTTCGCGTCGAACCTGCGCGACCTGCTGCTCGCCGCACCGGCGGGCACGCGCGCGACGCTGGGGCTCGACCCCGGTTTCCGTACGGGTGTGAAGGTGGCCGTCGTCGACGCGACCGGCAAGGTCGTCGCGACGGACGTCATCAACCCGCACGTCCCGGCCAACAAGTGGGACCAGTCCCTGGCCACCCTGGCGAAGCTCGCCAAGGAGCACTCGGTCGACCTGATCGCGATCGGGAACGGCACGGCGTCCCGCGAGACGGACAAGCTCGCCGGTGAACTCATCACCAGGCACCCGGAGTTGAACCTCACCAAGGTGATGGTCTCCGAAGCGGGCGCCTCCGTGTACTCGGCCTCCGCGTTCGCCTCGCAGGAGCTGCCGGACATGGACGTGTCGCTGCGCGGCGCCGTGTCCATCGCACGGCGCCTGCAGGACCCGCTCGCCGAGCTGGTGAAGATCGACCCGAAGTCCATCGGCGTCGGCCAGTACCAGCACGACCTCTCCGAGGTGAAGCTGTCGCGCTCGCTCGACGCGGTCGTCGAGGACTGTGTGAACGGCGTCGGCGTGGACGTGAACACCGCGTCCGCCCCGCTGCTCGCCCGGGTCTCCGGGATCGGCTCGGGCCTCGCCGAGAACATCGTGGCGCACCGCGACGCGAACGGCCCCTTCTCGTCCCGCAAGGGCCTCAAGGACGTGCCGCGGCTCGGCCCCAAGGCGTACGAGCAGTGCGCGGGCTTCCTGCGCATCCGGGGCGGCGACGACCCGCTCGACGCGTCCAGCGTGCACCCCGAGGCGTATCCGGTGGTGCGCAGGATGGCGAAGAAGACGGGCGGCGAGGTCGCCTCGCTCATCGGCGACACAGGGACGCTGCGCTCGCTCAGGGCGGACGAGTTCGTGGACGAGTCCTTCGGTCTGCCGACCGTCACCGACATCATCAAGGAGCTGGAGAAGCCCGGCCGCGACCCGCGCCCGGCCTTCAAGACGGCGACCTTCAAGGACGGCGTCGAGAAGATCTCCGACCTCGCGTCCGGGATGGTCCTGGAGGGTGTCGTCACGAACGTGGCGGCGTTCGGTGCCTTCGTGGACATCGGCGTCCACCAGGACGGACTCGTACATGTGTCCGCGATGTCCAAGACGTTCGTCAAGGACCCGCGGGACGTGGTGAAGCCGGGCGACATCGTCAAGGTGAAGGTGATGGACGTCGACATTCCGCGCAAGCGGATCTCGCTGACGCTGCGCCTGGACGACGAGGCTGCGCCCTCCGGTGGCGAGCAGCCCAAGCGCGGCGGGCGCCCGCCGCAGCAGAGGGGGCAGCGGCCCCCTCGCCAGCAGGGCGGCCAGGGTCAGCGGCAGCAGAAGCGGCAGGGGCCGCCGCCGGCCAATGACGCGATGGCTGACGCGCTGCGGCGGGCCGGGCTTCTGGACCCCAAACAGCGCTGACGTACTTCCCTGCGGGTGGGTGGGTGGTTCGCCGGCCTGGCGGCCGGCGTTTCCCGCCCACCCACCCGATAACCAGCGTCAAGGCGCCGGAAGCTCCAACACCTTCCCGTCGGTCACTTCCAGCCGCCTCGTCACCCGCACCGCGTCCAGCATCCTGCGGTCGTGCGTGACCAGGAGCAGTGTGCCCTCGTAGGACTCCAGGGCCGCCTCCAGCTGCTCGATCGCCGGCAGGTCGAGGTGGTTCGTCGGCTCGTCGAGGACGAGGAGGTTGACGCCTCGCCCTTGCAGGAGTGCGAGCGCCGCGCGGGTGCGTTCGCCCGGGGAGAGGGTGGCCGCCGAGCGCAGGACGTGCCCGGCCTTCAGGCCGAACTTGGCGAGCAGCGTGCGCACTTCGGCGGGCTCGGTGTCCGGCACGGCGGCGCAGAACGCGTCCAGGAGCGACTCGGAGCCGTGGAACAGCGCACGGGCCTGGTCGACCTCGCCGACGAGCACGCCTGAGCCGAGGGCCGCGTGCCCCGCGTCCGTGGGGACGCGGTTCAGCAGGGCGCCGAGCAGCGTCGACTTGCCCGAGCCGTTCGCGCCGGTGATCGCGACGCGGTCCGCCCAGTCGATCTGCAGGGTGACCGGGCCGAGCGTGAAGTCGCCGCGGTGCACCTCCGCGTCGCGGAGTGTGGCGACGACGCTGCCGGAGCGCGGCGCCGACGCGATCTCCATGCGCAGCTCCCACTCCTTGCGGGGCTCCTCGACGACGTCGAGGCGTTCGATCATGCGCTGTGTCTGACGGGCCTTCGCCGCCTGCTTCTCGCTGGCGTCGCTGCGGAAGTTGCGGCCGATCTTGTCGTTGTCGCCCGCCTTGCGCCGGGCGTTCTTGACGCCCTTGTCCATCCAGGACCGCTGCATCTGGGCACGGCCTTCGAGGGCGGACTTCTTGTCGGCGTACTCCTCGAACTCGTCGCGTGCGTGGCGGCGCGCGACGTCCCGCTCCTCCAGATACGCCTCGTAGCCGCCGCCGTAGAGGTTGATCTGCTGCTGGGCCAGGTCGAGTTCGAGGACCTTGGTGACCGTGCGGGTGAGGAACTCGCGGTCGTGGCTGACGACGACCGTGCCGGCCCGCAGTCCTCGTACGAAGCTCTCCAGGCGGTCGAGGCCCGCGAGGTCGAGGTCGTTGGTCGGCTCGTCCAGGAGGAACACGTCGTAGCGGGACAGGAGCAGCGAGGCGAGGCCCGCGCGGGCGGCCTGACCGCCGGAGAGGGAGGTCATGGGCTGGTCGAGGCTGACGCTCAGGCCAAGGGACGCGGCGACCTCGTCGGCCCGCTCGTCCAGGTCGGCGCCGCCGAGCGCCAGCCAGCGCTCCAGGCTCTGCGCGTACGCGTCGTCCGCGCCCGGCGTCCCGTCGACCAGGCCCTGGGTGGCCTCGTCCATCGTCCGCTGGGCCTCGGCGACGCCGGTGCGGCGGGCCAGGAAGGCGCGGATGGACTCACCGGGGCGGCGGTCGGGCTCCTGGGGCAGATGGCCCACGGACGCGCTGGGCGGGGAGAGCCGGAGTTCGCCGGTCTCCGGGGTGTCGAGGCCCGCGAGGAGGCGAAGGAGCGTGGACTTCCCCGCTCCGTTGGCGCCCACCAGGCCGATGACGTCGCCGGGGGCGACGACCAGCTCCAGGGCGGAGAACAGCGAGCGGTCGCCGTGGCCGGCGGCGAGGTTCTTGGCGACGAGGGTTGCGGTCATCAGGGGGTCGAGTTTAGGCGAGACCCGGGGCCGGATCGTCCGGCGCCTGGGGGGACCCGCTGGGCCTTTCCGGCCCACCCGGCCCGCTCGGCCCACCTGGCCCGCTCAGCCCGCTCAGCCCGCTCAACTTCTCCGGGTTGAACTGGAAGCGCATGTTGTGGATCAAGCCGTCGGCCAGGTCGAAGGTCAGACAGCCGCCGATGTAGTCGCCCGCCTTGAACAGGATGCCCAGTTCGCCGTTGATCGTGGCGGGCTCCAGCGTGACGCCCGTCAGCGCGGGCTTCGCCAGGACGCCCAGGAACCAGCGCGCCACATGGTCCGTGCCGTACAGCGGGCGGCGGGCCGCGGTGACCTTGCCGCCGCCGTCGGACCAGGCGGTGACGTCGGGGGCCAGCGTCTCCATGACCGCGTTGAGATCCCCGCCCGAGCAGGCCGCCAGGAACCGTGTGGGAAGACCGCGCGCTCGACCGGGCTGAGCGATTCGAGCACGACGAGCATCGCCGTCGAGACGGTGTCGGCCATCTCGCTCTCCTCCGCGATGTCGGGCGACGTGAGCAGGGATTCGGGGAGCCACGGGCCGATGTAGGTCTCGCGGGTGGCCCGCGCCGAAGTGAGCCGGTTGAGCGACAGGTTGGTGACCGTGCGCACCAGATACGCCTTGGGGTGGCGGACGGCGTCGCGGTCCGCCGAGTTCCAGCTCAGCCAGGCGTCCTGCAGCACGTCCTCGGCATCGGCGACGCTGCCCGGCATCCGGTAGGCCGTGGCGTGCAGCAGCCGCCGGTGCTCGAGGAACGGGTCAAGTGCGGGCGTGGCGTCGGCCATCGGGGCATGCTCCCAGGGTGTCGACGGGGTCCCTAGGCGGACGCGTCCCGCAACGCCCCTTCTTCACTTGCGGAGGCGGGCCGCCCGTACCGCGGTGACCAGGATCCAGAGGATCGCCGTGAAGCGGCCGAGCGGCAGGAGCAGCATGAGCGACTCGCTCACGAAGGTGGCGAGCGAGAGGAGCGCGAGCCCGGCCGACGTCAGGCCGAGGACCGTGGTCCAGCGGGGTGCCGACGTACGGAAGGCGAGGGCGCTCGCACCGACGACGATCCCCAGGAACGGGACGTGGGCGGGGCCGCCCGCCATGAAGGTGAGGTAGTGCAGCGTGTGCAGGGTGTCGCCGCCCGCGTCGAGCACGGGGATGGCGAGGCCGATGAGCGCACAGGCCGCCAGGCCCGCGACGGCGCAGAGGCCGCCGGTCCTCGCGAGTCCCGCCCTCTTGGTCAGCGCCAGGACGAAGGCGGCCAGCGGCACGGCGGACAGCAGCTGCAGGATGCCCATGCCGAGGACGACGCCGCCGTTGTCGGCGAAGTACACCTCCGCCACCTTGTCCGCCTCGAACGGCGACGGGTAGGTGGCACTGCCGGCGAGGCCGGAGAAGACCAGGCTCGCGATGAAGAGGACGGCGAAGCCGACTCCGGTGAGGGCGAGACGGTTGGACGCGGGTGCGGCCACTGTGGCCGGTGCGGGAGAGGTGACGGCAGACATCTGGCTGACTCCTTGATGGGGATGAGGTGTTGGTGACGTTCTGGTGCGGCGGCGACATCACGAGAATCGCGGTTCGCGCCGCGTACCGCGTCGTACGAGGGTCACGACCCGGGCTGCTCCCTACGTCGTATCCGCGGGCCGCGCCCTGCGCTCCGCGGCGTAGTGCACGGGCTCCCGGGCGAGTTCCGCACGGGCCTTGGCGTGCGAGGCGCGGAGCGTGGTGCCGGCCATCAGCACACCGGGGTACGGGACCGTCCGGCGCAGCAGCCAGGCCGGGAGCCGCAGCGGGCGACCGCCGCGGGACCGGCCAGGACGTGATGTCCGGCCGCGGTCAGCGCACCCGTCAGGGGACGGCCGATCGCCCGGTGGCCCGGGCGGGCAGGACCCTCATCGCGCGTTCCGCTCGGGCCGGGTGGCGCGGCCGCCCTTGGAGAGGGAGGCGGACACGGTCATGCGCTTGCTCATGCGGTAGAGCTTCAGCGGGCTGCCGCTGATCATCTCCTTGTAGGCGACGGCGGGCCTGCCGCGCAGGGACCAGCGGCGCGGGGTGTCGTCGGCGTGCGTGAACTGGATGACGGCGTCGCGGCGGCCGAGGCTGACGGGCTGATGGAAGCAGCCGAAACGGAACGGCTCGACGGCCTTGCCGCGCAGCCGGCGGGCCAGCGCGTCCGCGGTGTACGCGGCGACCGGGAGGCCGCTCTGGCAGGTGCCGTGGACCTGCCCCCACGCCTGGCGGACGGCGGCGGCGTCGCCGATCGCGTGGATCTCCGGGTGCGAGGTCGAACGCAGGGTGGCGTCGGCCAGGATGAGGCCACGCCCGTCCACGGCGATTCCGGAGTCCGCCGCGAGCGCCGGGACCCGTACGCCGGTGGTCCGCAGGCATGCGTCGGACGCGATGTGCCGGCCGTCGGCCAACTCGACGCCGTCGGGCAGGACTTTGCTGATCGCGGAGCCGGTGCGCAGGGTGATGCCAAGGCGCTCGAACGCGGCGTGGAGATGGGCAAGCGCCTTCCGGCCCATCATGGTGCCCGGTTCGCCGCGGCTGATCAGCGTGACGCGCAGGCCCGGGGGGCTCTCGGCGATCTCGGTGGCTGCCTCGATGCCGGTGAGGCCGCCGCCGCACACGGCCACGGTGCCGCCGTCCGCCGCCAGGCGGGCGAGCCGGGTGGCGAAGTGGTGTGCCGCGGCAGGGCTGTTCAGGGTCTCGGCATGCTCGTCGGCGCCCGGCACCGCACCGGTGTCGGTGGAGCTGCCAATGGCGTACGCCAGGTTGTCGTAGGGCAGCTCGGCCGCACCCTCGGGCGTCCGTACCGCCACCGTCCGGCCCGCGGTGTCGATGCCCGTCGCCGTGCCCTGCACGAACTCGACGCCCGTGCCCGCCAGGAGCTCGGGGGGATCTGATGGTCCGCCAATTCCTGTCCTGCGACGGCCTGATGCATCCGCAGCCGCTCGGTGAACCGGGCCGACGGATTGACCAGCGTGACGCGGGCGCCGGTACGCCGGGTGCGGCGGGCCAGGCGGATCGCGCACAGCAGGCCCGTGTAGCCGCCGCCGACGATGACGATCCGGGGGTCGGTGCTCATGCGCAACTCCCCTGCTCGTGCCCCGTATTCGGGGGGGGGCGTCGTTTCGGTGACGCCCATGGGACAGACGAGCCCGGCCGCGCGCGACAGGCCAATGATGCGATCCAGGTCACATCTTCAATGAGGTGCGGGCTACCTCCTTATCGGTGCGACCAGGACACTGTCCGTCGTCCGTGCCACCACGAACGACTCCCCCTTCGTCGCCTTGCCGTCCAGTGGGATGCGGTGCGCCCCCGGTTCGAGCACGTCCTCGAAGACCTCGTGGACCTGGGTGCGCGAGAGCCGGTCGAGGCGGTACGCGACGAGCTGGACCCGGCAGGTCGAGGTGATCTCGACGTCAGCCGAGCCGCCCATCGCCGCGAGCCGCGTCAGGCGCCGCTGCTCCGACGGGCTGCGGTCCAGGGCGTGCTCTATCTGCGCCACCAGGAGCGGGATGATCGGGGCGAGGCCGTCGACGTACGCGACCTGGAGTCCCGCCCCTTCGAACGCGGCGCGCACCCCTTCGCGCGTCGCGGCCGGGACCGCGCGGCCGAAGGCCACCGCCCCGTACGTGCGCAGCTCGTCCGGTGGCACGCCCGCCGCGTCCGCGGCGATGTCGGCGCCGACACCGATCGTGCGCAGCGCGGCGGCGAGCTTGGCGAGGACGGCGACGCGCGCCCCGATCAGGAGCACCCGGCGGCGCGCCGCCGGTTCACCGCCGGTGAGCAACTGCCCGAGGGCCTCGCGGTATTCGGCACCGCGGAAGCGGAAGGGCCCTATGCCGTGGTAGCCGTTGAGCTCCAGATCGGCCCGCTCGGCGGTCTGCCAGGCGAAGTCACGCCAGACATAGGCGTCACCGCCGTCCGGCGCCCGCTCGATGACGGCGGTGACCGCCCCGCACTCCAGGCCCTCGCATTCGGGGCATCCGTAGATGACGTGCCGGCCTTCGAGCAGCGGCGCCTCCGTTTCCAGGAGCAGTCCGCGCACATGATGGGTGAAGATCGCGGGTGGTACGTCGGCGGCGAGGGGGGATACGGCATCGAGGTCGGAGAGCTGGAACAGCAGCGGTCGTCCGTTCACGATGAAGTCGACGAAATCCCGGTGGACTTGGTAGTCACCGTTGGCGAGAACTCCACCGGCGCGCATGGCCGGTGCCAGACCGAAGGTCGCGTACTCGGCAGACATGGTGTGAGTATCCCCATCTGAGACGTGATGTGAGCACGGCATGCCGCATTCCGCTACGTTCCTGGGATGGACGAGGCGCGTGACAGCGATGTGATCGTGGTGGGCAGTGGTGTCATCGGTCTGACGACCGCCGTCCTGCTCGCCGAACAAGGGCGCCGGGTACGGGTGTGGTCGCGGGAGCCCGCGGAGCGCACGACCTCGGCGGTCGCGGGCGCGCTGTGGTGGCCCTATCGCATCGAGCCCGCCCGGTCCGTGGGCGACTGGTCGCTCCAGTCCCTGTCCGTGTACGAGGAGTTGGCGGCGCGGGCCGACGAGACCGGCGTACGCATGGTCGATGGCGTACACGGCGAGACGCGGCTGGACGACCTCGGGCCGTGGGCGGCCCGGGTGGCGGGGCTGCGGACCGCGAGCCGTGGCGAGTACGACGGTCCTGGCGTGTGGGCGCGGCTGCCGCTCATCGACATGCCGGTGCATCTGCGGTGGCTGCGCGAGCGTCTCGCGCGGGCGGGCGGGACCGTGGAGGCACGCACGGTGGAGAGCCTCGCCGATCCCCTTGCCGAGGCGCGGTGCGTGGTCAACTGCTCGGGGATCGGGGCGCGGACGCTGGTGCCTGACGCCTCGGTGCGGCCGGTGCGGGGGCAGTTGGTGCTGGTGGAGAACCCCGGGGTGCGGACGTGGTTCGCCTCCGCGGCCGCCACCGCGCACACGTCGACGTACTTCTTTCCGCAGCCGGGCCGGCTCGTGCTCGGCGGCACGGCGCAGGAGGACGACTGGTCGTTGGAGCCGGATCCCGCGGTGGCCGATGCGATCGTGAAGCGGTGCGCGCAGGTGCGGCCCGAGATCGCGGGGGCGCGGGTGCTCGGCCACCGGGTGGGGCTGCGGCCCGCACGCCCCGCGGTGCGGATCGAGCGTGAACTCCGCGGTGACGGCCGGGTGTTGGTGCACAACTACGGCCATGGGGGCGCCGGGGTCACGGTGGCGTGGGGATGTGCCCAGGAGGCGGCGCGTCTCGCGGACGGGACGGCCGCCTCCTCGTGAGCGGATCAGCCTGAACGGAAAGGGTCAGCCGGACTTGACCGGGTTCCCCTCGGACGCCGAGTCGCCGCCGCCCTCGATCGGGCCGATCCGGATCTCGAAGTCGCCGTCGTACTGCTCGTGACCCGCGATCACGGCCTTCTCGACGGCTTCCGTGCCGTGCTCGCCCCGCACGATCAGCGGGTCGTGGCGCAGGTCCCGCATCAGCGCCACACACATCCCGATCATCACCAGGGTGAAGGGCGCCGCGACAAGGATCGTCAGATTCCGTAGCCCGGTGAGTGCGTCGTCCGAGCCGTCACCGATGAGCAGCATGATCGCGGCGACGGCGCCGGTGACCATGCCCCAGAACACGACGACGAGCTTGCCCGGTTCGAGCGCGCCCTTCTGGGAGAGCGTGCCCATCACGATCGAGGCCGCGTCGGCACCCGAGACGAAGAAGATGCCCACCAGGATCATCACGAGCAGGCTCGTGGCCGTGGCGATCGGGTACTCGTGCAGGAGGCCGAACAGCTGGGACTCCGGGGTGTCCTGGCCCTCCAGGCCGCCGCGGTCCTTGACCGTCATCGCGCTGCCGCCGAAGACGGCGAACCAGATGAGGCTGACCGTGCTGGGGACGAGAATGACGCCGCCGACGAACTGACGGATCGTACGACCCCTGCTGATCCTGGCGATGAACATGCCGACGAAGGGCGTCCAGGAGATCCACCAGGCCCAGTAGAAGACCGTCCAGCCGCTCAGCCACTCCGCGACGCTCTTGCCGCTCGATGCCTCGGTGCGGCCCATGAGCTGCGGGAGGTCGTCGAGGTAGGCGCCGAGCGAGGTCGGCAGCATGTCCAGCATGATGACGGTGGGGCCCGCGATGAAGACGAACACCACGAGGAGCCCCGCGAGCACCATGTTGATGTTGGAGAGCCACTGGACGCCCTTCTCCACACCGGAGACGGCGGACGCCACGAAGGCCAGGCTCAGCACGGCGATGATGGTGACGAGCAGACCCGTGCCCGCGTCGTCCATCCAGTCGAGGACCTCGACACCGCTCCCGATCTGCAGCGCGCCGAGACCCAGCGACGCGGCGGAGCCGAAGAGCGTCGCGAGGATGGCCAGGATGTCGATGACCCTGCCCCAGGTGCCCTTGGAGTGCTTCTCACCGATGAGGGGCGTGAACACGGCGCTGATGGTCTGCCGCCGGCGACGCCGGAACGTGCTGTACGCGATCGCCAGACCCACCACCGCGTAGATCGCCCACGGGTGGAGCGTCCAGTGGAAGAGGGTGGTGGCCATGGCGGTTTCCATCGCCGCGGCGGAGTCGGCGGGATCCGTGCCCGGCGGGGGCGTGGTGAAGTGGGCGAGCGGCTCACTCACGCCGTAGAACATCAGGCCGATGCCCATGCCGGCGCTGAACATCATGGCGACCCAGGAAACGGTCCTGAACTCCGGCTCCTCGCCCTCCTTGCCGAGGGTGATCTTCCCGTACCGGCTGATCGCCAGCCAGAGCGCGAAGACCACGAAGCCGCTCGCGGTCAGCATGAAGAACCAACCGCCGTTGGTCATCAGGCCGTTGAGCATGTCCGTGGAGACTTCCTCCAGGGAGTCCGTCGCCACGGCGCCCCAGACCACGAAGGCCAGGGTGAGCACGGCGGTCACACCGAACACGATCCGGTCGGTCTGTGGAGACCGGCCCCCGGGGGGGGGGGGGCGCGGGCGGGGCGCGCCCCCCCCCCCCCCCGGGGGGGAGGGGGGTGGGTGACGCGGCCCCGGGAGAGTAAAAAAAAAAA
>NZ_JBHYIG010000100.1:0-17055 GCF_042740015.1 Streptomyces sp. NPDC059037 | reverse complement strand
TCTTTTTTTTAAACGTCCGGGGGGTGCCCCGGGGGCAAACCCCCAACCCGAGCGGGTGGTTGTGGGCCGCCGGCCCGCCGGTGGAGCGCGCCGGATCGGGCGCCTCTCCTCCGCCGTCCGCTTTCTGCAGGTCTTGCGTCACAAGTGCACCTTTCACGGATTTCGTATTCGTACAATCTCTGTGCTCCGCTACCCACTACCACATGTGACGCACCACTCAACTGCTCAACAGGCGGTGTCGGGCCGACCTGTGACCAGGTGATAGGGAGCACGCTCGTCGAGGAGCAGCGGCACGAGGGCACGCGCGGACTGCCGCAGCGGCACGTACGCGCCCGGTCCGTCCCGCTTCGCCTGCACTCCGTGCAGGGCGAGTTCGTCCTTGATGTCGCCGTACTGGGCGGCGTCGAGCCGGTAGCAGGCGGGCGGGTCCTGGATCACCTCGGACGGTTCGGCGGGGTCGTTGTCGGCGCCGCCGATGTAGACGGGGCCGCTGTCGCGGAAGCCTTCGAGCCGGGCCGCGCCGGTGGCCGCCTCCAGTTGACCGCGCCGCGCGTCGGCGTAGGCGAACAGGCCGCCCAGGGCGGAGAGTTGGGACTTCACGCGGCGGCGGTTGTTCAGCGCCTCGTCCTTCTTCTCGGCATCGGTGAGCGGGTCGACGCGGCTCTCGATGAGCAGGCCGGCGGCGTGCTTGATGCCGGAGACGTTGCGCAGTATGCGCTCCTGGCCGTCGCCCGCGGTCTGTTTGATGGGCTCACCGGTCACGGGGTCGGTCCAGATCCCGTACGTCCCCGTCGTGTAGCCCGACTTGTTGGCGGCCGGCCTGACATAGCCCTGCGACAAGGTCTTCGCCTCGCCGTGGACCGCCTCGTCGGTGTTGAGGTTGCGCGGCCACAGGTCGAAGAGGTCCTTGTCGTAGTACTTGGGGGTCGCGCCGTACTCGTGCAGGTCGTAGATGGCGTCGGGCTTCCGGTCGCGGATCAGGGCGGCCATCGTACGGCCCTCGGCCGTCTGCAGGGCGATGTGGTCGCGGTTGATGTCGACGCCGTCGGAGTTGCCGCGGGTGTCGGCGGCGCGGCCGTCCGGGTTGGCGGTGGGGACGACGAGGAGCGTGGTGCGGGAGAGGAACTTGTGGGTCTGCTTGTCCTTGGCGTACGCCAGGTCGCGGACCGTCGACAGACATGCCTCGCGGCCCGAGGGCTCGTCGCCGTGCTGGCTGCAGATCAGCAGCACCGTGTTCTTCGCGGGCCGGTCGCCGATGCGCACCAGTTGGAGCGGACGGTTCTGCTTGGTGGTGCCGATGCGGGCGACGGAGACGCGGTCGGTCGACTTGTCGACGGCGGCGAGGAAGTCCTGCTCCTCGGGCTGGCTGGTCCAGCGCGCGCCGTTCGTCTCCTCGAATCCGGTACGTGGCGGGGTCCCCGATGCCTGCGCGGGCGCGGTCAGGAGCGGTGCGGCGAGCGCGGCGGTGGCGCAGGCCAGCGCCAGGGTGCGGATACGGGGTCTCATGAAGTGCTGCCTCCCGGGACGGGGCGGAACGGACGCGGCGGGGCCACGCCGTCGAGACGGGATTCGCGGGGGGTGACGTCTGGTGAGGTGGTGAAGGCACCGGCGCCGCCGACGAGCGGCACCTTCGCCGACGTACGGGCGAGGTCGATGGCGAGGGTCGGGGTGTCGGCGGGCGGGTCGATGAGGTCCTTGTCGGTGCCCGCGACGATCAGGGCGAGGCGGTGCCCCTTCGGTACGACGTGGTCGCTCGCGGCCAGGTCGAGGGTGATGGTGTGCGGCTTGCCCGGCGTGAGGGGGCGGCCCTGGTGGTCGTCGGCCCAGTTGCCGAGGTCGGCCCAGCCACGGCTGAACACCGTGTAGTCGACGTCGGCGGTCTTCGCCTTCGTCTCCTTGAAGCAGGCGCTGTCGCCGCCGGTGCTCGCGCCCCAGCAGGTGCGTTCGGTGAGCGTGGTGATGCCCTCGCCGGCGCTCGCGTAGTCGCGGATGGTGTCGGGGCCCAGGTCGACGAGGACCGCGGAGAGGTGGGCGGTGCGGGTCGTCGGGGTCGCCGTGACGGTCACTTCGGAGGAGCCGGACAGGCGCAGGTCGCGGCCGAGCGGGCGGCTGATGAATCCGGCCTTCGAGGGGGTCGAGGTGTCGATCTGCGCGGCCCAGTCGGTCTCGCTCAGCTTCGGGTCGTCGGTGAAGGTCTCGCTGCCGGTGCCGGGGCGGGTGCCGAGGGTGCCGACGCCGGGTGAAGTGCCCTTGCCGGGACGGAGTTTGACCGTGTCCGTGGCGCGCGGGGGCCAGACGCGGTCGGTGGTCCAGCGGTCGGGTGCCCGCTCGATGTCGGCCATCGGCTCGCGGTCGATGCCGTTGTCGTAGCCGAGGAGTTCATGGTCGAACCAGCGGTGCAGGGTGCGCACCCAGTCGCCGCGGCGGAAGTCGAAGGGATCGACGTGGCCGGTCTGGCTGAGCCACACCTTGCGGTCGACGCCCGCGTCACCGAGCGCGTCCCACCACTGACCGAAGTGCTTCATCCGGACGTTCAGGTCCTGCATGCCGTGTACGGCGAAGACGCTGGCCTTCACCTTGTCGGCGTCCGGGACGTGGTCGCGCTCGCTCCACAGCCGGGTCCAGTCGCCGGTGCGGGGCGCTCCGTCGATGAGCCGCTGCTGTACGGCGCCGCAGCGGGCCCTGGCCTCCGGGCTCTCCACGTAGTCCGAAAGCCACTCGGGGCCGCTGTCGTAGAGCGGGGCGCCCTTGGCGAAGTAGTAGTCGTACCAGGAGGAGATGGCGCCGATCGGGACGATCGTCTTCAGGCCCTTGACGCCGGTGGCGGCCACGCCGTTGGCGACGGTGCCGTCGTAGCTCTTGCCGATCATTCCGGTGGCGCCGTTGGTCCAGGTCGCCTTGGCGGCTTCGGTTCCGGTCCGGGTCGTGTAGCCGCGGGCCCGGCCGTTCAGCCAGTCGACGACGGCCTTGGCGGACTGGACGTCGGAGCGGCCGCCGACATCGACACAGCCGTCGGAGCGGTTCGTTCCCGCGAAGTCGACGGCGACGAAGCCGTAGCCGCGGGGCACGAAGTAGTTGTCGTAGTAGAGCGGCATCTGGACGACGTCGCCGTTCGCGTCGTACGTCTTCTTCTGGCTCTCGTTGCCGCGCCCGCAGCAGGAGTAGTACGGGCTGGCATCCATGATCACGGGTATCTTACGGCCCTCCTGTGCCGGTTCGCGGGGCCGGACGATGTCGACGGCGACCCGGTCGGTCTTCCCGTCGTCGTCTCCGTCGATCTGTGTGTCGACCCAGACGGCTTCGCGGATCGCGCTCTCGTACGAATAGACGGGCTTGCTCTCACGCGGGGCGCTCGGCGCCCCTTGTGCGGTGGCCGGGGACAGGAGCGTGGCCAACAGGGCGGCCAGGGCCGCCGTCACGAGGGATCTCCGGATCAGGCGCGTGCGTCGCGCACGTATCGGCATGGCGCGGAAGCTACACCGGTCAACTCCCGTGCGACAGAGGGCAGTACGCGGCGATGACAGGTTCGTGGGGCGTATTGGCACATGTCGGCCGAATGGCGATCGTGTGACAGCTGCGGCCATGGACATGACCCGTGACCGGAGTGCTCAATAAGGTCGAACCCATCTACCGATGTGCCCCTACGACTTGGAGTTCTCGTGCACCGCAGACTCATCGCCCCGGGCGCGCTCGCGGCCTCTCTGCTGCTGGCGATCCCGGCATCGGCCGCCGACTTCACCCCCGGGGCGCCGGGTATCGGCGATCCCTATTACCCGGCGAGCGGCAACGGCGGCTACGACGTGTCGCATTACGACCTGCGGCTGAAGTACCAGCCGAAGACCGATCTGCTCGAAGGCACGGCGACCATCAACGCCACCACGACGCAGGACCTGTCCCGCTTCAACCTCGACCTCGGCCTGAAGGTCAGCGAGGTGCGGGTCAACGGCAAGAAGGCGGCGTTCAAGAAGTCCGGCGAGCAGGAGCTGGAGATCACTCCGGCGGCAGGCCTGCCCAAGGGCACGCCGATCACCGTCGTCGTCCGTTACGCGGGCAAGCCGTCCGAGGTGAAGATCAACGGCTTCACGGCCTGGGCGCGCACGCCGGACGGCGGTGTCGCCGCGCAGGAGCCGGATTCGGCGGCCTGGTGGTTCCCGTCCAACGACCATCCGCTCGACAAGGCGACGTACGACATCTCGGTCTCCGTGCCGGACGGCTCGCAGGCCATCTCCAACGGCGTGCTGCAGTCGCAGAGTTCGAGGCTCGGCTGGACGCGCTTCAACTGGCGCTCCAACAAGCCGCAGGCCAGCTATCTGGCGACGCTCGCCGTCGGCAAGTTCGACATCACCACCGACAAGACGGCGGACGGCCTGCCCGTCCTGAACGCCTACAGCAAGGACCTCGGCGACAACGCCGGGGCCGCGCGGGCGAGCATCGAGCGGTCCACCGAGGTCGCGGAGTGGCTGGAGACCGTCTTCGGCAAGTACCCGTTCAACGCCCTGGGCGGGTACGTCCCGAACGTGACGAGCGGCTTCGCCCTGGAGACGCAGACGCGGCCGTTCTACAGCCCGCGGCAGTTCGCCAACGGGGCCAACGTGTCGGTCGTGGTGCATGAGCTGGCCCACCAGTGGTACGGCGACAGCGTGTCGGTGGACGGCTGGAAGGACATCTGGATCAACGAGGGCTTCGCCCGGTACAGCCAGTGGCTCTGGTCGGAGAAGGAGGGCGAGGGCACGGCGCAGGAGCTCGCGGACCACGTGTACGCCCAACACCCCGCCGACGACCCGTTCTGGAAGGTCAAGCCGGGCGACCCGGGTCCGGAGAACCAGTTCGACATCGCCGTGTACGACCGTGGGGCGCTGGCCCTGCAGGCGCTGCGCAACGAGATCGGCGAGAAGTCCTTCTCGGCGATTCTGAAGGGGTGGCCGAAGGAGCACGCGTACGGCAACGCGAAGGTGGGTGACTTCGTGAAGTACGCGGAGAAGGTGTCCGGGAAGCCGCTGGCTTCGCTCTTCGACACGTGGCTGTACCAGCCGGTCCGGCCGGATGCGCCTGCCGCGCGGGATGCCGGGGTCGCCGCCCGCAGCGCGGGCGTCTCGGCTGCGCCGAAGTCCTGGAAGTCCATTGCCGCGACGAACGGCGTGCACGGTCACGGGCACTGAGACTGAACCGCCGCTTCGCGGCGGATGTTTCCCGCCCACCCACCGGATTGCCCCGCAGGGCTCAGCGGTGGGTGGGTGGAGCGCTGTCGGGGAACAGGGTCTGCTCGTCCGCGGTGAGCGCCTCGGCCGCGGTGTAGGACGCGGCGAACGTGAACGCCCGCGGGGACGGCCCGTGCGACCGCAGGTGCGCGAGGCGCTCCAGGGCCTCGTCGACGGTCGGGAGGTGGCCCACGGGGACCCACCACATCACCAGGTGCGCCTCGACGTGCCGTTGGAAGAATTCGCGGCGGCGTCGCATCACCTCAAGGTGCCCGCTGCGGTAGGCGAACTCCCACAGGGCCTCCTTGGTCTGCCACACCGTCAGGTTGACGATGACGTCCTCGCCCGCGGGGCGCAGTTCGGTGGCGTCGGCCGCCCCCTCCTCGACGAGCCGCCACACGAAGCCGGGCGCGCCGTCCGCGGCGGCGTTGACCGGGTCGAGCATCTCCACGAAGGGCGCCATGCGCGGGTCGTCGAGGGGATGGCGGAGTGTGGCGACGTTGAGCTGGGCGAGGTGGGCGGCGTGCGGGGATGCGGTCATGGCCTCATCCCAGCACGGCCCACTTTTCTATGTCAATGAGAATTGTTTTTAGAGGTTCTCGGAAGGCTCGATCACCACGCAGCACTCCCCCGGCCGGGCGTCCATGCGGGCGCGGACGGGTCCTTCCGTGCCGAGCAGGCCCTCAAGGAGTGCGAGATTCATGCCGCAGACGAGCGGCGGGAAGCGTTCGGCGACGGCGTGGAAGGGGCAGTTGCGCATACGGACGACACCCGCGGCCTCCCCGTCGGCATCTTCCACGTGCGGTTCATAGCCGCGGTCGGCCAGCAGCTTCATGGCCTCGCCGAGGTCACCGCAGGGCGCCGCCGAGCCGCGCAGGGCCTCGCCCCTGCGGCGCGCGGCCGCGCAGAGCCCTGCGTCGAGCCCGGCCTGCTCGGCGGCCTCGGCGAGCAGCTCGGCGGCGGTGCGGTAGTCGCGGGCGGGCAGCGACACCGCGCGCTCGGCCGGCGACCGCGTGTACACCTTTGCGGGACGGCCCGCCCCCGGCCCCGAACGGCCCGTGAGGCGGCGGCTGCCGCTTTCGAGGAGTCCGGCCTCGGTCAGCTTGTCCAGATGGTGTGCGGCGAGCGTGCGCGCGACGCCGGCCGCCTCCGCGGCCTCGTTGCGGCCGACCTCGCGGCCTTGCGCCGCCACGTACTCGTACAGGCGACGCCGCACCGGATCCTGCAGGGCCGCGATCGCATCGATGTCCTCCACCAGGCCATTCTACGAACAATGCAGGTTGGAGATAGAAGAGCGGGACGTGCGCCTCCCCTGGCGACGGCGTTCCCGCCTTCGCGCCTCGCGGGCCGGCGGCAGGTAGCGCAGGCGTTCCGGAAGGAGCGGGACCACCGTGCGGACGACGCGTCCGAAGCGGCGCAGGCGGCGTTCCTGGGTCGTGGTCCAGGGGAGGCCGATGGCCTGCCGCGCGTCCGGCGGCATCAGGCCGATCGTGAGGAAGCGGCGGAAGCGGGCGAGCGGCGGCAGGACGAGCGGCCACAGGGTGCGCAGCGCGAGGCGCAGGGAGCGCGGGCCGCGGTCGGGCGGCGGGAGCGGGCGGTCCACGGCGACCAGCTCCGCGGCGACTGCCGTCAGTTCAAGCTCGTCGGCGAGGACCTTCTCGTAGTACGGCCAGAACTCGTCCAGGGTCTGCGGCATGTCCCGGTCGTGGATCCCGAGGATGCGGCCCACCTGGAGCCACTCCGCATACAACTGCCGCTCCTGGGCCGGGGTGAAGGGGCGGCCGAAGTACTGCCGCGCGTGCCGGTAGACGGGGAATCCGGTGGCGTGGACCCAGGCGTAATAGGCGGGCGTCAGCGCGTGGTAGCTGCGGCCGTGGGCGTCCGCGCCCTGGATGGTCTTGTGCAGCTCACGGAGCCTGCGGCCCTCAGCGGCTGCTGCCTCGCCGCCGTACACCCAGGTCTGCAGCGACCGCAGCGAGCGCTCGCCGCGTCCCCAGGGGTCGGTGCGGAAGACGGAGTACGCGTCGACGCCTGCGCCCACCGCGGGGTGCGCGACCTGCATCGTGAGCGCGGCGGGCAGGGCGAGCAGGGCGCGGACGTCACCGGCGATGTCCCACAGGATCCCGCCGGGCGGTGGCGGCTCGGGGACGGTCTGGCGGTGTGGCATCACACGACTCCCGGAGGGTGACCCGACCCGGCAGGACGGTGCCCGGTATGTACGTGTTCCAGTATGCGACGGCCCTGGTCGAGGCGTGCTCCGGGAGTCGGGGTCCGCGGCCGGGATCGCTCAGCCCGCGGCCGCCGCGTGTGTCTGCAGGATGAGGTCGGTGACCGCGTCCGGCTCGCGCAGGGTCGGGAAGTGGTCGCTGGCGTGCAGGCGCACCAGGCGGCAGCCGGGGATGCGTTCGGCCATCTCCTCGTTGCAGCGGACCACCGAGGGCTGGTCGAGCTCCCCCAGGGCGAGGGCGCACGGCACGTCGAGCTCGCCGAGGCGGTCGAAGGCGGGCGGGTCGGGCACGTTGTGCGGCTGGGTGGCGAACCACGCCGGGAGGACCGCGAGGAGGTGTGCCCTGACCTCGGCGTCGTAGCCGGTACCGGCCGCCGCCGAACTGTGCATCAGCAGGCTCACGAGGCCTTCCATGTCGCCCCCCTGCGCTAGCTTGACGAACTCGGCCATGAACTCCTCGGAGAGGAGGTCGGAGCGGCCGGTGATGCCCGGCACCACCAGGGCGAGACCCGCGACCCGCGCAGGATCGTCGAGCGCGAGGCTGATGGCCGTGGCGCCGCCCATGCTGGACCCGGCGAGGACGGCGCGGTCGATCCGGAAGTGGTCGAGCACCGCGCCGAGATCCCCGGCCAGCGAGAACGCGGCGGTGGGGGCCGGCGACCTGCCGTAGCCGCGCGCGTCGTAGCGGATGACCCGGTGCCGCTCGGTGAGGCGCGGCAGGATCCCGTCCCAGATGCGGGAGTCGGCGACTCCCGGGTGCAGCAGGATCAGCGGCAATCCGTTGCCGCCGGAGCCGCCGGAGTCCTCGGCCCATACCTCGCCGCCCTTGACCGACACCATTTGTCCCATGGTGTGAGCCTGCCGGGCCGGCGGGGTCGGCGCCAGGCGAAACTTGGCCTCTCCGGCGGGGCAGCGCCGCTCAGGCGCCGTGGGGGTGAGAGCGCCCATGGCGTCCGCGAGTGCGCTCTGGCTGGTCGCGCAGTTCCCCGCGCCCCTTCGGGGCGCTCCCGCACCTAGCGGCCCGAACCCGTCGTCGCGGGGATCGGCTCGCCCACGATCCTGCTCGCCAGCTCCGACGCCAACTCGGATACCTGACCGCGCAGTTCGGCCTCCGCCGACGCGCGCTCGGTCTCGATTCTGGCCTGGCCCGACGCCACGAGCCCGTCGCGCTCGCGTACGCCGTCCTCGCGGGCGGCGGCGATCAGGGCGGCGCCTTCCTCGCGGGCCCGCTGGCGCACCAGTGCCGCGTCGTGGCGGGCTTCGGCGAGCAGCTCTTCCCGCTTGTCGCGTACCCGCTCGGCCTCCGTGCGCAGCTCGGCCGTCGCTCCGCCGGTGATCTCTTCGAGGATCCCGGCGCGTATCTCGAGTACGCGGTCGAGGCGCGGCAGAATGCGCCTGACCAGGAAGAAGACGGAGCCGAACAGCACGGCTGCGGCAACGAGGTGCTGAGGATCCGGCTTGAGGGGTCCCAGGTTCATCGCGATGAGCTGCATGCCGGTGACCTACCCGCTCATCCGTGCACAACAACGCACATCTGCAAGGGAGTTGGGTGAGGCTCGTCACGCCTGGCCCGAGGGCGCACAGGGCTCAGTCCCCGAAGTCGTACACCGTCACGGCGATTCCGCGGGCCGTGAGCCGCTCGGCTATCAGCGGCTCGACCCTGGACCACTTGCCGCCCGCGAGTCCGCAGCCGATGCGCGGCATGTGCACGGAGGCGTCGAGTTCCACCGCCTTGTCGGCGAGCTTGTACAGGGCCGCGTCGATCGCCTCGTAGCGCACGGGGGCACCCTTGCTGCCCGTGCGCATGCCGTGCTGGCCGATCATGTTGGCCACCCACAGCAGCGGCCCGACCTGGACGAACTGGGCGGCGCCCAGGCCGAAGTCGTTCTTGGCGCGCTCCCGGTGCCACCGGCGGTACGCCGCCTCCGGCTCGGGCCAGCGGCGCGACACCGCGACGACGAAGCCCTTGCCCCAGCCGCCCAGGTCGTTGCAGACATGGGCGATCAGCTTGGTGCCCTTGCCGAACGGAACGGTGGCGTCACCCCGGACATACGTGATCTCCGACATGACGCCACCGTAGGCGTTGCCACTGACAGTGGCCCGCGTGTTGTTACTTGCCGGCCTTCATGAGGGTCTCGGCCTCGCGGTCCACGTTGCGGCGGATCGCGTACCAGCCCGCGACCAGCGCCGCGGCGATGATCGGGATGAGGTAGAGCGTCTTGCGGCCGATCTCCGGGTCCTTCCACATCAGGCCGAGCACGGCGAGCAGGAAGACGATCGTGACGATCTCCGTGACCGGGTTGCCGGGGAGCCGGAAGCTGGGCCTGCTGATCAGGCCCTCCTTGGCGCGGCGGACGAACGCAAGGTGACAGATCATGATGATCACCCAGGTGCTGATGATGCCCAGGGACGCCACGTTCAGGACGATCTCGAAGGCCTGGCTCGGCATCAGGAAGTTGAGGCCGACGCCGAGCACGCACACCGCGGAGGTGAGCAGGATGCCGCCGTAGGGGACCTGGCTCTTGTTCATCTTCGCGGTGAACTTCGGCGCCGAACCCGCCATCGCCATCGAGCGCAGGATGCGGCCCGTGGAGTACAGGCCCGAGTTCAGCGACGACATCGCGGCCGTGAGGACCACCAGGTTCATCACGTCACCGGCCGCCGGGACGCCGATCTTGGAAAGGACCGTCACGAACGGGCTCTGGTCCGCCGAGTACACCGACCCGGGGAGCAGCAGCGCGAGGAGGATGACCGAGCCGACGTAGAAGAGGCCGACGCGCCACATGATGGAGTTCACCGCGCGCGGGACGACCTTCTGCGGCTCGGCGGTCTCGCCCGCCGCGACGCCGACCAGCTCCAGCGAGGCGTACGCGAAGACGACGCCCTGCATCACGATCACGACCGGCATGATGCCGTGCGGCAGGAAGCCGCCGTTGTCGGTGATCACGCTCAGGCCGGGCGTCTGCCCGCCGACGTCGTGCTGGGTGACCAGCAGGAAGATACCGATCAGCATGAAGGCGACGAGGGCCGCGACCTTGACGATCGCGAACCAGAACTCCATCTCGCCGAAGATCTTCACCGAGATCAGGTTGATCACGAGGACGACGGCGAGGGCGATCAGCGCGAGCACCCACTGCGGGATGTCGGTGAAGAAGCTCCAGTAGTGCGTGTACAGCGCGATCGCGGTGATGTCGGCGATGCCGGTGGTCGACCAGTTGAGGAAGTACATCCAGCCGGCGACGTAGGCGCCCTTCTCGCCGAGGAACTCACGCGCGTACGAGACGAACGAACCGGACGACGGCCGGTAGATGACCAGCTCGCCGAGGGCGCGTACGACGAAGAAGGCGAAGATGCCACAGACGAGGTACGCGACGGCGAGTGCGGGGCCCGCCGAGTGCAGGCGGCCGCCCGCTCCGAGGAAGAGTCCGGTTCCGATCGCGCCACCGATCGCGATCATGTTGACGTGGCGGGCCTTGAGGTCCTTGCTGTAACCGGCGTCGCCGGCATCCGCGGGGGCCTGCGACGCATCTGTGCGGGATGCGTCCAGGGCAGCCGAATCTACGGCGTCCTTGCTCACGAGGGGATCTACTCTCTGGTGCCCGGAAGAGCTCCGGGGTCCGGATGTGCTCCGGTCCACCACACCCCTGAAGTGCGTGGACCGACGCGACACCTTCCCCCAGAGATCCCCGGACATGCGGTGGCGCACATCACATAGCGGCACTTCTCACATGGTGGTCAGGGGGTGTACAGCCGCTGATCAATGGGTGTACAGCCCATTGATGGCGTCCTTGTACTTCTCCTTGATGACCCTGCGGCGCAGCTTCAGGGACGGCGTCAGCTCCCCGGTCTCCGGACCCCACTCCTCGCCGAGGAGCCGGTACCGCTTGATCTGCTCGGTGCGGTTGAGGCGGGCGTTGGCCGCGTCGACGGCCCGCTCGATCTCGTCCCGCACGGCCTCGCTCGCCATCAGGTCGCCCGTGATCCCCCGGGCGGCGGCCCACGCGGGGGCCATTTCGGCGTCCAGGACGAGCAGCGCCACCAGGTAGGAGCGGCCGTCGCCGTGGACGAGGGCCTGGCCGATGAGGGGGTGCTCCTTGAGGGCGTTCTCGACGAGCGCGGGCGAGACGTTCTTGCCCGTCGAGGTCACGATCAGTTCCTTCTTGCGGTCGGTGAGCCAGAGGAAGCCGTCCTCGTCGATCCGCCCGACGTCGCCGGTGGCGAACCAGCCGTCCGCGTCACAGACCGAATCGACGCCGCCGTCGGGCAGGAGATAGCCGTCGAAGACCGTTGCGCCGCGCACCAGGATCTCGCCGTCGTCGGCGGTCCGGATCTCCAGGCCGTCCAGGGGCTTGCCCACCGATCCGAGCCGGAAGGCGCCCGGGGTGTTGATGGTGACGACGCCGGTCGTCTCCGTCAGACCCCACGCGTCCATGATCACGAGGCCGAAGCCCGCCCAGAAGCGCACGATGTCCAGCGGCATCGACGCCGCCGCGCTCGCCGTCCACACCAGGCGGTCGAACCCGGCAAGGGAGAGCAGCGGATCGAGGACGTTCTCCTTGGCCGCGCGGTACGCCGCCTCGACATCGGCCGGCGGTTCCTCGCCGCGCTCCATGTACGCCACACGCGCGCGTACCGCCTCGTTCGCCGCCTCGATCGACTCCTGCTGCTCCTTCGGCAGCCCCGCGAGCGCGGCACGTACCGACGCGGCGAGCTTCTCCCACACGCGCGGGACCCCGAAGAACTGGGCGGGGTGCAGCTCGCGCGCGGTCGCGGCGACGGCGTTCGGATCCGCGCACAGGTGCACGTGCGAGACGCGGAACACCGGCAGGTAGATGCCGAGCATGCGCTCCGCGACATGGGCGAAGGGGAGGTAGCTGATGTGCTCCACGAAGTCGGGGAGTTCGACGACGGAGTCCAGGGCGACGCCGTTGAGGACGACGTTTCGGTGCGTGATGCGCACGCCCTTGGGGTCGCCGGTGGTGCCCGAGGTGTAGACGACGGTGAGCGGATCGTCGGCCCGTGCCTCGCGCCAGGCCTTCTCGAAGGCGTCCGGGTCGAACAGCCGGCCTCCCGTGGCGTACAGGGAGCCGTAGGTGCGGTGCGGGCCCGCACCGGCCGCCTCGACGACGACCAGACGCTCCAGCGGGGCCGTCGCGTCCGCGAGGAGGGGCTCCCAGCGGGCCAGTTCGCGTGCGCCCTCGACGATCGCGAAGCGGGCGCGGCTGTGCCGGGCGATGTGCGCTATCTGCTCGGGGGCCGATGTGCCGTACACGGTGACGGGGACCGCGCCGAGGTGCACGAGGGCGAGGTCGCTGAGCCAGTGTTCGGAGCGGTTGCCCATCATCATGAGGACGTGCTCGCCGCGCCGTACGCCGAGCGCCGCGTATCCGGCGGCGAGGACGGCGACCTTGCGGCGCGCCTCGCGCCAGGTGAGTGTCGTCCACTCCCCTTCGGGGGTGGTGCGCCAGGAGAGTGCGGGGCGGTCGCCGTGGTCCTCGGCGTTGCGGAGCAGCAGGGCGGGGAGCGTGGTTTCGGCGGGTTCCCCGGGGAGTCGCAGGATCGTGGTCATGACCGCCTCCTGGCGTCATCGACGAAGCAAGTGACTGGCCGGGACGCTTTCACAACAGTGGTGAGACAGCAATACTGTTGCGCTGGATCGGTGCACAACTCGGTGCATATCTGGGGAGGCGATGCGCAGCCATGACGATGACGACGACGTCGGACACCGACGAGCCGACGCTCACGGTCGACGAACTGGCCGCGCGCGCGGGCGTCACCGTCCGCACGATCCGCTTCTACAGCACCAAAGGCCTGCTGCCGCCGCCCGTCATCGGCCCGCGCCGCGTCGGCCACTACGGCCGGGACCATCTGTCCCGGCTCGCACTCATCGAGGAGCTGCAGCACCAGGGCATGACCCTGGCCGCGATCGAGCGGTATCTGGAGCAGCTGCCGCCCGATCTGAGCGCCCACGATCTCGCCATCCACCGTGCCGTGGTGGCCTCTTGGGCACCCGACTCGTCCGAGGACATCGACCGCGCCGAGCTGGAGCGCAGGGCGGGCCGGCCCCTTGGCGAGGGGGATCTGGAGCGGCTCGCGGCGATGGGCGTCGTCGCACGGGCCGAGCCGCAGGGCACGTACCGCGTCGATCCGGGGCTGCTGCGGCTCGGCGTGGAGCTGCTCGACGTACCGATCGCGCACGAGACGATCCTGGCGGCGCGCACGGTCCTGATGGAGCACACCCGCTCGGCCGCCCACGAACTGTCCCGGCTCTTCCGCGACGAGGTGTGGGGGCCCTACCGGGAGCGCGAGTCGGACCCGGAGCACGTGGCGGCGATGCGGTCCCTGTCGGCCCATATGCAGCCGATGGTGGTGCAGGCCTTGGTGACCGCGTTCCAGCGCTCCCTCAAGGAGGAGCTGCGGGAGTGGCTCAAGGACAGCTGAGCCACTCCCGTGAACTCCTTGGCTAGACCTTGACGTTGGCCGCGGTGGCGGTCGGCGTCTCGTCCTGCGTGACCTGCTGCATCCGCGTGGCGTAGACCTCGGCGAGGCCCTCGAGGTCCTTGCGCGTGTTCGCCTGACCGGAGTTGTCCCGGATGTCGAGCGTGGCGACGAACTTGCCCTGGAGGATCACGATCCGCTGTGAGGTCTTCAGCGCGGGGTTCGTGTACCCGTAGGTGATGCTCGCGTTGCCCTGCGGCGGCCCGTCGAGGACCTTGAGCTCGCGGTGGTTGTTCTCCGCGTAGCTCTTCCAGGCGTGGAAGGCGCGCTCGGCGGCCGTGCCGTTCTTGTACACGATCAGGTCGTAACTGGCGCTCTCGGCCTTGTCGTTGGTGCGGTAGCCGACCTGGCCGTTGGCGACGGCGCCCTTGCACTTGCCGCTCGGGTCCTTGCACACCGACGGCTTCTTGGCGGCGCTGTACGGCTTCGTCGAGACGGTGCGCAGGGCGGCGGGCATGGTGTCGAGGGGCGGCAGGATCGCCTTCGCGTCCTCGGCGCCGCTCAGCGAACCGGCGCCCTTGCCCGCGGATCCGCCCGTCGCCCCGCCGATGGTGCGGCTGTGCGACGATCCCGAACCCGACTTGTGCTTCTTGTTCTTCTTCTTGCCTCCGCAGCCCGTCAGGGCGAGCGAAAGGACCAGCACTCCGACGCCCACTGCTCGCGTCGTTCCCCCAGTTGTCAACCGCACAGCGGTCATCCTCCGTTTGTCGTGATCATGCTCTACGGCAGGATACGACGTCGGAACCGGGGTCCCGGGTTCCGCCCCCTTGAGAGCGGAACCCCGGGAGATGACCGAGGTCAGGCGTCGCTGAACTGCTCGCCCTGCTCCGCCTTTTCGACCAGCAGCGCGGGCGGCGTGAACCGCTCTCCGTAGCGGTCGGCCAACTCACGCGCGCGTGCCACGAATCCGGGCAGGCCGCCTTCGTAGCCGTTGATGTACTGCAGCACGCCACCGGTCCAGCCGGGGAAGCCGATGCCGAAGATGGAGCCGATGTTGGCGTCGGCGACGGACGTCAGGACGCCCTCCTCCAGGAGGCGCACGGTGTCGAGCGCCTCGGAGAAGAGCATCCGCTCCTGCATGTCCGCGAACGGGATCCCGGCCCCCGGCTTCGCGAAGTGCTCGCGCAGGCCCGGCCAGAGACCGGCGCGCTTGCCGTCCACGTACTCGTAGAAGCCCGCTCCCCCGCTGCGGCCGGGGCGCTCGAACTCGTCGACCATGCGGTCGATGACGGAGTCGGAGGGGTGCCCGGCCCAGGTGCCGCCGGCCTCCTCGACGGCGCGCTTCGTCTCGTTGCGGATCTTGCGCGGCAGGGTGAGGGTCAGCTCGTCCATCAGGGAGAGGACCTTCGCGGGGTAGCCCGCCTGGGCCGCGGCCTGCTCGATGGAGGCGGGCTCGATGCCCTCGCCGATCATCGCGACGCCTTCGTTGATGAAGTGCCCGATCACGCGCGAGGTGAAGAAGCCGCGTGAGTCGTTGACGACGATCGGTGTCTTGTTGATCTGGCGTACGAGGTCGAAGGCGCGGGCCAGGGCCTCGTCCCCCGTCCGCTCGCCCTTGATGATCTCGACGAGCGGCATCTTGTCGACGGGCGAGAAGAAGTGCAGGCCGATGAAGTCGACGGGCCGCGTGACGCCCTCGGCGAGCTGGGTGATGGGCAGCGTCGAGGTGTTGGAGCAGAGCAGCGCGTCCGGCTCGATGATGTCCTGGATCTCCTGGAACACCTTGTGCTTGAGCGCGGTGTCCTCGAAGACGGCCTCGATCACGGCGTCGCAGCCCGCGAGGTCCTGCGGGTCGGCGGTCGGCGTGATGCGGGCGAGCAGCGCGTCGGCCTTCTCCTGCGTCGTACGTCCCCGCTGCACCGCCTTGGCGCACAGCTTCTCGGAGTAGGCCTTGCCCTTGGCGGCGGCTTCGGCGGACACATCCTTGAGGACGACCTCGATGCCCGCGCGGGCGCACGAGTAGGCGATGCCCGCGCCCATCATGCCGGCGCCGAGCACGGCGGCCTTGCGGACCGGACGCGGCTCGATGCCCTTGGGCCGGTTGGCGCCGGAGTTGACGGCCTGCAGGTCGAAGAAGAACGCCTGGATCATGTTCTTCGCGGTCTGCCCGGTGACCAGCTCGGTGAAGTAGCGGGCCTCGATGGTCAGGGCGGTCTCGAAGTCGACCTGGGAGCCCTCGACGGCAGCCGCGAGGATGTTGCGCGGGGCCGGGTAGGGGGCGCCGTTGATCTGCTTCTTCAGGTTGGCCGGGAAGGCGGGCAGGTTCGCGGCGAACTTCGGGTTGGCCGGGGTGCCGCCGGGGATGCGGTAGCCGGGCTTGTCCCAGGGCTGCGCCGACTCGGGGTTGGCGTCGATGAAGGCGCGGGCCTTCTCGATCATCTCCTCGCGGGTGGCGGCCACTTCGTGGATGAGGCCGTTCTCCAGGGCGCGCTTCGGGTTGTACTGGGTGCCCTGGAGCAGCACCTTCAGGAGCGCGTCCGCGATGCCCATGAGGCGTACGGTGCGGGTCACGCCGCCGCCCGCCGGCAGCAGTCCGAGGGTGACCTCGGGCAGGCCGATCTTCGAGCCCGGCGCGTCGAGCGCGACGCGGTGGTGGCTGGCGAGGGCGATCTCGTAACCGCCGCCGAGGGCTGCGCCGTTGATCGCGGCCACGACGGGCTTGCCCAGGGTCTCGATGCGGCGCAGGGAGCCCTTGATGGCGGTGCCCGCCTCGAACGCGGCCCGCGCGTTCTCGGGGCCGACCTGCATCATTTCCTTCAGGTCACCGCCCGCGAAGAAGGTCTTCTTGGCGGAGGTGTAGATGATGCCGCGGATGGAGTCCTGCTCGGCCTCCGCGCGGTCGGCGATGGCCGCGATGGAGTCCTTGAACGCCTGGTTCATGGTGTTGGCGGACTGGTTGGGGTCGTCGAGGACGAGCGTGACGACGCCGGTGTCGTCCTGTTCCCAGCGGATGGTGGTGCTTTCGGTCATGTCCGTGTCTCCGTGAAGTCTGTTGCGGTCGGGGTGGGCGGCTACTGGGGTGGGCGGTGACGTTTCATGGCCGTCTGCGGGTCGTGGTGGGTTGCTCGCGCAGTTCCCCGCGCCCCTGGGGGAGACGCGCACTTCGTGCGCCGTCTCCCCCAGGGGAAAGCG
>NZ_JBHYIG010000099.1:28901-29498 GCF_042740015.1 Streptomyces sp. NPDC059037 | reverse complement strand
CACGGTCAAGTCATCGGCGAAGTGCCGGTCGCCAGTGGCGTCGGGCACGTACTTCACGGTGACAACGATCCTCAAGCTCACGCCGGCTCTCCTACTGCATCGTCTTTACTGGGCTGCTGCCTTGCTCTGGCCACTGCCTTCTTGCAGGCAGCATAGGCGCCTGGAGCGGCGGATCCCGGTCGGGGCGGCCCGCGCTCCGACCGGAATATTACTCGTCAGTACACCCAGAACATTCCCACTAAGCAAGCGCTCTGAACTGTGACCTTCCCAACGCTCTGTAATCAGGCACACAGCGGGGCATTCGGGAACGCTCAGTCGCGCAGCGCGTTGAAGCGACCCTGGTGGTAAAGGAGCGGCCGCCCCGCACCTGCGGGGTCCCCCACGACCGCCTCCGCGAGGACGATGCGGTGGTCACCCGCGGGCACCCGCGCGGCGACGCGGCAGACGAGCCAGGCCAGCGTGCCGTCGAGCACGGGGACGCCTTCGGGCCCCTCGTACCAGCGCGTGGGCGCGCCGAAGCGGTCGGCGCCGCTGCGTGCGAACGTCGTGGGGGGGGGCGGCGGGGGGGGGCGGGGGGTGTGGGGGGCCCCCAGAGAG
>NZ_JBHYIG010000099.1:2743-28891 GCF_042740015.1 Streptomyces sp. NPDC059037 | reverse complement strand
CTCCAGCTGGTGCTCGCCGAGTATGTGGACGCCCACATGTTCGGCCTCGGAGATCGCGGGCCAGCTGGAGGCGCCCGTACCGATGCCGAACGAGAGCATCGGGGGCTCGGCGGAGACCGAGACGAGCGAGGTGGCGGTGAAGCCGACCGGGCCCGCGGGGCCCTGGGCAGTGATCACCGCGACGCCCGCCGCGTGCTGCCGGAAGACGGAGCGCAGCAGGTCGGGTGAGGCGAGTTGGGGCGTACGGAGATCGGGCGTGGCCGTCATGGAGTTGTCCTTCTGCCGGAGGTACGAGCGGTTCCGTGGCTGCTCAGCAGCCCGGACAGCGCGCACTCGCATGACGTGCGAGGTCCAGATGGACGCGCTCGTAGAGAAGGAGCTCCGGAGGCATGGAAGAAGGCTGACGATAGGTGCCGGGTGCAGTCAAGTCCGTTCCGCGATGTGAAAGACCCCTCGTGACGCCCTGACCGTGCGTCATCACGACTCCCCTCCCCCGCACATCGCCTCACAGGGCCTTGCCGAGCGCGGCGATCACATCGGCCTTGCGCGGCTGCCCGGACCTGCGCAGCACGATGTCCCCGTGCGCGTCGAGCACCAGGACCGTCGGCGTCTTGAGGATGCGCAGTTCTCGTACGAGATCCAGTTCCGCCTCGGCGTCGATCTCCACATGGCGGACACCGGGGACCATTTCGGCCACCTCCACGAGGACGCGGCGCGTTGCCCTGCAGGGCTGGCAGAAGGCGCTGGAGAACTGCACGAGCGTGGCTCGCTCCCCCAGCCGACCGACCAGCTCGCGCACTTCGCTCTCCCGCCATTTCGCCATGATCCGACTGTCGCGGACTTCAGCGTCCGCACGCCCGAAAAGATTCCGAAAGCTTGCGAACGTGACGAGAATCTCGCCTCTGCGGGGCACGATGGGTGGCCAGCCGTCCGTTCATGGGGCACGATCTGCGCAACGCCGAAAAACCTACGGCTGCGTAACTTCCCGCCGGGAGCCCCCTCCCAAAGGCAGAAACGAAGGGCCCTCCCCACCCATGGCAGAGCTTGTCTACCGTCCGGTCGTCGGTGCCGCGAAAACGCTTTTCAAGGCATGGGACCTGAAGATCGACTGCAAGGGGTCGGAGAACATCCCTCGGACCGGCGGCGCGGTCCTTGTCAGCAACCACATCAGCTACCTGGACTTCATCTTCGACGGTCTCGCCGCCCTGCCGCAGAAGCGGCTCGTGCGCTTCATGGCCAAGGAGTCGGTGTTCCGGCACAAGATCTCCGGTCCGCTGATGCGCGGCATGAAGCACATCCCCGTCGACCGCAAGCAGGGTGAGGCGGCCTACCAGCACGCGCTCGACTCGCTGCGCGCCGGGGAGATCGTCGGAGTCTTCCCCGAGGCGACGATCTCGCAGTCGTTCACGCTGAAGTCGTTCAAGTCGGGTGCGGCACGCATGGCACAGGAGGCCGGGGTCCCGCTGATCCCGATGGCCCTGTGGGGCACCCAGCGGCTGTGGACCAAGGGCCACCCGCGCAACTTCAAGCGCAGCCACATCCCGATCACGATCCGCGTCGGCGAGCCGGTCGAGGCGCCCAAGGACCAGTTCGCGGGTGCGATCACGCGGCGCCTGCGCGAGCGCTGCCAGGAGCTCCTCGAAGCCGCGCAGCGCGCCTATCCCGTACGCCCCAAGGGCCCGGACGACACCTGGTGGATGCCGGCGCACCTCGGCGGCACCGCGCCGACTCCCGCCGAGGTGAAGGCCGCCGAGGCGAGCTGAATCGATTACTCCGGCGCGTGGACGGTCAGCCGCGCGCCGGGGCTGAACTTCTCGAGCAGTTCGGCCAGTTCGGCACCGGCCGCCTCGACTCCTGAGTCCGGCCCCATCCCCTCCAGCAGGAAGATGGCGTTGACCGACTCCTCCGTGAGGCGGGTGCGCGGGCCCTGGCGCCAGTTCCAGCGGCGGCAGGTGACGCCCTCGTCGTCGCACCAGACGACCTCGCCCGCGTCGGGATGCTCGACCGCCTGCTCCCCCGCGGCCATGGTCACGAAGTCCTCCGCGCCGGTGGCCCGTACCAGTCGCATGCCGCCCTTGATGTGGTCCAGGTCCTCGCCGCCGACCGGGATGAGATGGGCGACGCTGATCGCGTTGTAGACGTCCACCAGGGTGTTGATCCGCGGCAGCCCGCCGTCGGCGAGGGCCCGCTTGGCCAGCGCCTCGGCCGAGTTGCGGGTCCGGGACGGCTTCGCGCCGAAGGCCGTGTACGCGGCACGCCAGGCCGCCATGTGCGGGTCCTCGTGCGGGGCACGGCTGCCGAGCCGCTCGGTGAGCCGACGTGCGGCCTCGTCGAGAAGTGCCGAGGTCTCGTCGGTGCTCGGCCCGTTGGCGAGTCCGTACGCCTCGATGGCGACGTGGGTGAAGTCGGGGGCGAGGGCGCGGACTTCGTCGGTCACGGTGATCTGGAAGGTCATCGGCTGCCTTGCGTTCGGTGTGCTGCGGTGCGGCTGTGCGGCTGTGCGGCTGTGCGGCTGTGCGGCTGTGCGGCTGTTCAGAGTGCGTCGGGGAGGTTCTCCCACAGGTACGGACGGTCCGGGGCGCTCTGCAGGATGCGCAGGACCGTCGCATGCGGTGCAGCATAGAGTACTGGATAGTCCATCTCAGTGGACTCCCCTTCCGGCACAAAGGCGAGCCTCTCGGCGCCGAGCGAGAACTGGGCGTCGACGCCGGGCTTGTTCCCCCGGCAGTCCTGCCGATGCCAGGCGCCCTGGAAGCGGACGGCGACCAGGCCGTGCACGCAGTACCCGGTGCCCGCGTCGTACGCGAGGCGCTGATAGCAGAGCGCGGTGGGGATGTCCTCGGCGCGCAGCAGCGCGGCCAGCGCGTGCACCTTGGCATGACAGATGCCCGTGCCCTGCTCCAGGACGTCGGAGGCGCGCCAGGTCACGCGCAGATCGCCGCTGTCGGCGGAGTGCGGGATGGTGTCGCGCACGAACTCGAAGGCCGCGCGAGCGTATGCGTATGAATCGGCGGCCTGCCCGGCGAGACGCGCGGCGGTCTCGCGTACGACCGGATGGTGATGATCGATGACCTCGTCGGCGGCCAAGTAGGCGGACAGGTCAGGGATTTCCTGGATCAGCTGCATGATCCGGGAGCATAGGAATGCGACCGACCGCGAGTCAATGCTTTTACGGTCGATCGCATACCTATGCAACGGTCCAGAGTCTGCGAGGTACTACCTCGCCATCTCTTCCTTGAGCGCCGCGACGAACCCGTCGACGTCCTCCTCGCGGGTGTCGAAGGCACACATCCAGCGGACGTCGCCCGCCGCCTCGTCCCAGAAGTAGAAGCGGTACTGCTTCTGCAGCCGCTCGCTGACGTCGTGCGGCAGCCGTGCGAAGACCGCGTTGGCCTGCACCGGGTAGAGGATCTCCACGCCGTGCACGGCGCGCACGCCCTCGGCCAGGCGCTGCGCCATCTCGTTCGCGTGCCGGGCGTTGCGCAGCCACAGGTCCTTGGCGAGCAGGGCCTCCAACTGCACTGAGACGAAGCGCATCTTGGAGGCGAGCTGCATGGACATCTTGCGCAGATGCTTCATGTGGCTGACGGCGTCCTGGTTGATCACGACGACGGCCTCGCCGAAGAGCGCGCCGTTCTTCGTGCCGCCCAGGGACAGGATGTCCACGCCGACCGCGTTCGTGAACGTCCGCATCGGGACGTCCAACGCGGCCGCCGCGTTGGCTATCCGCGAGCCGTCGAGGTGCACCTTCATGCCCAGCTTGTGCGCGTGGTCGCAGATGGCGCGGATCTCGTCCACCGTGTAGAGCGTGCCCAGTTCGGTGTTCTGCGCGATCGAGACGACCTGCGGCATCGCGCGGTGCTCGTCGTCCCAGCCGAACGCCTGCTTGTCGATCAGCTCGGGAGTCAACTTGCCGTCGGGCGTGGGCACCGTGAGCAGCTTCAGGCCGCCCATGCGCTCGGGAGCGCCGCCCTCGTCCACGTTGATGTGCGCGGACTCGGCGCAGATCACCGCGCCCCAGCGGTCGGTGATCGCCTGAAGCGCGACGACGTTGGCACCCGTGCCGTTGAAGACCGGGAACGCCTCGGCGGTGGGGCCGAAGTGGCCGCGGATCACCTGCTGGAGGTTGGCCGTGTAGTCGTCCTCGCCGTACGCGATCTGGTGACCGCCGTTGGCAAGCGCGATGGCGGCGAGAACCTCCGGGTGGGCGCCCGCGTAGTTGTCGCTCGCGAAACCCCTTACGTCCGGGTCGTGATGACGGCGTGCGTCGGTCTTCGGAGGGTTCACAGCTTCACGCGTGTCGCGAGCGGTCACGGCTTCTCGGTCAGCCACAGGCGGTTTCCGTTCACTTCCCCGGCGGGCCGCTCCCAGACGCCGGCGATGGCCTCGGCCAGCTCCTTGACGTCCGTGAAGCCCGCGAACTTCGCGTTGGGCCGCTCCGCGCGCATCGCGTCGTGCACCAGCGCCTTGACCACCAGGATGGCAGCCGCCGACGTCAGGCCCTGCTCGGCCCCCGCCTTGCGGAAGGCGTCGCCGAGGGCGAGGGTCCAGGCCTCGGCCGCGGCCTTCGACGCCGCGTACGCCGCGTTGCCCGCCGTCGGCTTGGAGGCGCCGGCCGCGCTGATCAGGAGGTAGCGGCCGCGGTCGCTGCGCTGCAGGCCGTCCTGGAAGGCCAGGGAGGTGTGCTGCACCGTACGGATCAGGAGCTTTTCGAGCAGGTCCCAGTCGGCGAGGTCGGTCTCGGCGAAGGTGGCGCTGCCGCGCCAGCCGCCGACGAGATGCACCAGGCCGTCGATCCGCCCGAACTCCTTCTCCGTGCGCGCGGCCCACTCGCGGGTCGCGTCCAGGTCGAGGAGGTCGACCGTGTCGCCTATGACGGTGGCCCCGCCGTGCGCGTACCGCGCGGCGTCCACGGCCTCCGCCAGGCGCGCCGCGTCGGCGTCGGACGCCACGACCTTGGCTCCGGCCTCGGCCAGCCTCAGCAGCGTGGCACGGCCCGCAGGCCCTGCTGCCCCCGCGACCGCGACCACGGCTCCATCGAGTGCGGACATCGTCCTCGCCTCCTTGGTGCGGCCGCTCACGCGGCGACCTGCTCGGCGCCCGCCGCGGTGATCCCCTTGGTGGAGGCGATCACATGCTTGAGCTTCTTGGAGAGCGCCTCATAGAACATGCTGAGCGGAAACTCGTCGGGAAGCACGTCGTCGACGAGTTTCCGGGGCGGCAGCTGCGTGTCCAGGGCGTCCGGGCCCTTGGCCCAGCGCGATCCCGGGTGCGGGGCGAGGTACTGGGACACCAGGTCGTACGCGGCGAACCAGTGCACCAGCTTGGGGCGGTCGATGCCCGCGCGGTAGAGCTCCTCGATCTCGGCGCACAGCTGGTTGGTGACCTGCGGCGCACGCTCCCAGTCGATCTTGAGCTTGTTGTCCGTCCAGCGGACGACGTCGTGCTTGTGCAGGTACGCGAAGAGCAGCTGGCCGCCGAGCCCGTCGTAGTTCTTGACGCGGTCGCCGGTGACCGGGAAGCGGAACATCCGGTCGAAGAGGACGGCGTACTGCACGTCACGGGCCTGCGGGACGCCCTCGGCCTCCAGCTTCACGGCCTCCTTGAAGGCGGTGAGGTCGCAGCGCAGCTCCTCGAGGCCGTACATCCAGAACGGCTGGCGCTGCTTGATCATGAAGGGGTCGAACGGCAGGTCGCCGTGGCTGTGGGTGCGGTCGTGGACCATGTCCCACAGGACGAATGCCTGCTGGCAGCGGTCCTGGTCGCCGATCATCTCGCGGATGTCGTCGGGCAGTTCGATCCCGAGGATGTCGACGGAGGCCTCGGTGACGCGGCGGAAGCGGGCCGCCTCGCGGTCACAGAAGATGCCGCCCCAGCTGAAGCGCTCGGGGGCTTCGCGCACCGCGATGGTCTCCGGGAAGAGCACGGCCGAGTTCGTGTCGTACCCGGCGGTGAAGTCCTCGAAGGTGATGCCGCAGAACAGCGGGTTGTCGTAGCGCGTGCGCTCAAGCTCGGCCAGCCAGTCGGGCCAGACCATGCGCAGCACGACCGCTTCGAGATTGCGGTCCGGGTTGCCGTTCTGCGTGTACATGGGGAAGACCACGAGGTGCTGCAGGCCGTCCTCGCGGTGCGCCGCGGGCTGGAAGGCCAGCAGCGAGTCGAGGAAGTCCGGCACCTTGAAGCCGTCGTCCGCCCAGCGCCGCAGGTCCTTGACCAGCGCCTGGTGGTACGCGGCGTCATGCGGAAGCAGCGGGGCGAGCTGGTCGATCGCGGATATCGCGCGGTCGACGGCGAGCTCGGCCACGGACTTCGCCGGTGCGCCCTCCGCGTCGAAGTCGATCGAGCCGTCGGCGGACTGCCACGGCCGGATCTCCTCCACGGAGTCCTTGAGCATCGGCCAAGCCGGGTGCTCCACAACCCTTCCTGTGGGGCCACCCCCACTCGCGGAAGGAACAGCCCCTTCCGTCGCCTTCTGCACAAGAATTTCCGTCACTTGTCAACCTCCACGGGAGAACCTCGCGTATGGACACCGTATGCGGGCGAGGTTCTCCACCACAAGGGGAGGCTCGGGAAATTATCCTGTGTTACCCCCGACATCACCGCCGTTTTTCCTGTCCGACACCGTCAGGGCGACCGCTTCTGCCACATCCGCCAGCGCCGACCGCGCCTCCCCCAGGAGCTGCGGGAAGCCCAGGAATCCGTGGAACATCCCTGGATGGTGCCCCTCGGTCACCGCCACTCCCGCCGAGCGCAGCCGGGCCGCGTACGCCCGGCCCTCGTCGCACAGCGGATCGCAGCCCGCGGTGACGATGTGCGCGGGCGGCAGCGCGGCGAGGCCGGCCCGCAGGGGCGATGCGTAGGGATGCGTACCGTCGCCGTCCGGGCCGAGGTACTGCTCCCAGAACCAGCGCATGTGCGCGGCCGTGAGGAAGTAGCCGCTCGCGTTCGACGTGTACGAGGCGCTGTCCTGCCCCGCGTCGAGGACCGGGTAGATCAGCACCTGGAGCGCCACCGCGGGGCCCGAGCGGTCGCGCGCCATCAGGGCCGCGACGGTGGCGAGGCCGCCGCCGCTGCTGTCCCCCGCCGTCACGACCGCGCCGGGATCACCGCCGAGCCCGCCCGCCCCGGCCGCGGCCCAGCAGAGGGCGGCGTACGCGTCTTCGGCGGCCGCCGGGAAGCGGTCCTCGGGGGCGAGGCGGTACGCGACGGAGACAACGACGGCGCCGGACTCCGCGCACAGCCGGCGGGCCGTCGCGTCGTGGGTGTCGAGCCCGCAGATCGTGTAGCCCCCGCCGTGGAAGAAGACGACGGTGGGCCGGAGGCGCCCGGCCCCCTCGGGCCGGTAGACGCGCACGGGCAGGTCGGGAGCACCGGCAGGCCCCGGGACGGTGCGCTCCTCCACGGCGCCCACGGGCGGCGGGGCCTTGCCCGTGGCCGGTGTCGCGGCGAGGATGCGGCGGGCCTCGGCCGCGTCGGTGACGGTGCCGCCGAGGTCGGGGAAGGCCGCGCTCAGCGCGTCGACGAGGGGCCGCGCCTCAGGGGTGAGGCGATCACTCTCCGCGCCCACGCTCAGGCCTCCTGGGCCCGGAAGTACGGGATGACCTTCTCGCCCCACTGCCGCAGCGTCTCCATGCAGGCCTCCTGCGGGACGGTGCCCATCTGGACGAGGCACATGATCTCGTCGGCGCCCGCGTCGCGGAGCCGCTCCACGTAGGCGATGGCGTCGTCGGCCGTCCCGTAGGCGTGATCGGCGTTGAAGGTGGCCGTGGACGTGGGCCGCACCGGAATGTTGTGCTCGTGCAGCCGCGCGACGACCTGCTCGGCGGCCTCGCGCATCGCGGCCGCCTCGTCGGTCCCTTCGACCACGGCTTCGTCGGGGATGCCCGCGCCGCCGTACCAGTGCCCGATGGACTGCGCGAAGAACCGCTGCCCCCGGATGCCGACGCTCCGCGCGGTGTCCCGGTCGTCGAGCACGATCGTCGGACAGAGCACGGAGAAGTGGTCGTTGACGACGCTCGACACAAGGCGCTCATCGCCGCGGCCCGCGATCGCCGCGTCGTAGGCGGCCCGCATTTCGGCGATCGAGTCGGGCCCGGCGAAGCCCATCACCAGGGCGCCGATGCCGAGTTCGGCGGCCTGGGTCAGGGTCTCGGTCCTGCTGCAGGCGAGGAAGAGCGGGGGGTGCGGGGTCTGCTTCGGCCGGGGCAGGATCGGGTGCGGGTCGATGTCGAGCAGCTCACCGTGATGCTCCAACTCCTCGCTCTCCCAGGCCTTCCCGATGATCCGCAGCGCCTCCTCGACCTCTTGCGTCGTACGTTCCTTGTCGACGCCGCACAGCGAGGTCTCCTGCAGCGTGCCACCGCGCCCCGCCCCGAGGTCGAGCCGCCCGCCGGAGAGCAGATCGAGCATGGCGGCACGCTCGGCGACCCGCGCCGGGTGGTTGAAGTTGAACGGCATGCAGACCACGCCGTGCCCGATCCGGATGGTCCTTGTACGCGCGGCGACCCAGGTCAGGAAGATCTCCGGGGCGCTCATGTGCGCGTACCACTTGAGGGAGTGGTGCTCGACGGCCCAGATGCGGTCGAACCCCATCTGCTCGGCCAGCACGGCCTGTTCGACGCTGTCACGGAAGAGTTGGTGCTCGCGCTCGACGGTGGGGTCGGCGAGCTGTGCTTCGAATATGACGGAGAACTTCACGGTGCCTCCAGGGAGTTGGGGCGGTGCGGGGCCTCTCGTATTCCTAATAGGTATATGACTAACCGTCATATCGTGAAGGTGCAAGGGGGGGTGGGCTGGGGAGTGGTGGGGCGGGTGCGCGGGTGGCGACGCCATGATCCACTCCCATACTCCGTTCTTCGGGCGGCCGCGCCGACGCCCCCGGAGGCAGGCCACAGTGACCCCAGCGCCCGGCAGCGGAGGGGGTGCGGCGCGAGCGGCGTGCACCAGAACCTCTACATCGAGTGGCACGGCGACACCTGCCGGGTGAGGTGGTGGACCGGCGAGCACTACGCCGACGGCCGCAAGCGGTACGAGTCCAAGGGGGCTTCACCGACGAGGAAGAGGCCCTCGAATACGGCCAGGCCCAGCTCTACGAGATCCGCCACGGCCTCCATGTCAGCAAACGCGCGGGAGCAGTCCTGATGACGGACTGGCTGGACGAGTGGCTCGCCGCCCTCGACCATGCCCACCTCACGGAGAAGAGCTATCGACGTCGAGCAGCGAGCTATACGGGCTGACGCGCGAATACTGCTACCCGAACTGGCTACGGCAGGTACCGCCCACTCGTGATTCCGCCCTTCCTGGCAGACCTGCTGGAGAAGCTCCTCGCCAGCCATGACAGCCCCTGGGTGTTCCCCGGCCTCAAGGGCACCTTGTTCATGAAGTTCATCAGCGGCAAGTCCTTCATGCCGTTCGTGTACGACCGGGTGCTGCTCGGCATCGTCCTCGTACCCCGACTGTGCGCACCCAACAGACCAAGAATCACGTCGGACTTGAACGTGGTACGAAACATGACCAATTGGCCGTTCGCACAGGTAGGACACATGGTGGCCCTAGGGGGGTCAGCAAAAGGTCAGCATGAGTCCCCGGGTCAGCCTCGGGGCTCGTAGGGAAAGAGTCCCATGGCAAGCCAGACCCTCGCACTCGGTATGGGCTGCTTCTTCAAGAACTGCTCTCGCTCCAGTCCCACCCGATATCCCCACACGTACACCATCCGGTTCCGCGACGCCCTAGAGAAACAGACCAAGGAGTCAGGCTTCCAGGACCAGGACGACGCGAAGGATCACCTCATAGCGATCTACAGCGAGAAGAAGACCGTAGCTCCGACGGCACGCTCGTGATTGCCGAGTTCGCCTCAGCGGCGCGAACATCGAACGCCTGTGACGTACCAAGCTTCCTACGCTTCCAGTCAAGGACGAATCGTGGCCCCGAATTGCGCCGTCGTTCTGTACAGCGTCAGTCTTCCGGGTTGCATCATTCTGGTCGACGTCGACGTCGAGGACTGGCTCACTGCCCTCGAACTCCAGCCGCACGACTACGATTCGGACGGCACTGTCCTGTGCCAGGCCAAAGCCCCCAATCGGTGACGCCGAAGCGAAAAGCCCTACGGCAGCACGAAAGCCCACACAGCGTCCGCCCGCCACAACCGCTGTGTCGCGACCGGCTGGACTAGAAGACGCCCGCTCCGTAGGACGGCCTCCAACGGAATCTGCCGGAGATTGACTCACCCCTTGCACACCCCTGACAAATTTCCTCGGAATCGACGTTCGGGTTGCGGTCCGTGATCGAGGATCAGAAGGAAGGAAGATTCGACCAAGGCAAGAGTGAGGCCATCCGTGAACCCGTTGGCAGACTCCTCGTGGACGCCACTTCCCGTGGCCATCATCCCTCTGATGAAGGCGGAGTCACCCACTCTGGCCGGAAAGATCCTCCGAGCCATTGGAGAGGCGATAGAGGAATTCCGCGCACAGCCCGGTGATCCCGTGAGCAGACACGTCCAGCAGGGTGTCCAACTGGCGCTCCGGGAGTTTGCCGACCGATGCAGCTCCCCCTCCATCAGGGGAATGAAAGACGCGCGGGCACCTGGGCTCTGCCGGGAGCTGGGCCGTTCTCATATTCAACAGGGTCGCAGTCTCGGCAAGTTGCGGGTCGCCTTCCGCCTCGGTGCGCACATGACCTGGCGCCGGTACGTGGAGATCAGCGGTCACAGCAACACTCCGCCGGCGCAGATGTATGCGTTGGCGGAGGCCCTGTTCGCGTATGCCGACGAGCTGGTCGGCCATGCCGTCCAGGGCTACGTGGCAGAGCAGGAACGGACCATGAGCGCAGCGCAACGGCACAGGGAGAGCCTGCTGAGCGCCCTGACGGGGGCGGTGGCCCCCTCGCGGCGGACGGTGGTCGACCTGGCCCACACCGCGGGCTGGCCACTGCCCGACAGCGTGCAGGCGGTCGCGCTGACGCCCGCCAGGCGTCCCGCCCACAGCGGCACGCCACTGCCACCCGGACAGCATGTGCTCGGTGACGACGAGGGACTCCACCCCTACTGGATCCTGCCCGACCCGAAGCGGGAGGATCTCCTGGCCCTGGAACAGGTCGCCAAGGGGCGGCGCGTCGCGGTGGGGCCGCCGGTGCCTCCCCACGAGGCCGGGCTGTCCCTGCGTTCGGCACGGCAGCTCCTTGATCTCGCCGAGCGCGGGCTCGTCGCCGGCGCTCCCGTGCTCCAGTGCGCCGACCACCTGCCCAAGCTGCTTCTGACCAGGGACGACACCATCGTGCACGCCCTCGTCGAGCGCCATCTCACGCCCCTGCAGGGGTTGACGGCACGTCAGCGGGAGAGATGCGTGGAGACGCTGACCGCATGGCTGCAGCATCGGGGAAGCCCCCTCGAGATGGCGCAAGCCCTCCACATCCATCCCCAGACAGTGCGCTACCGGCTGCGTCAGATCGCGAAGCAGTTCGGTCCGGCCCTGCACGACCCGGATCTCCGCTTCGAGCTGGAGATCGCGCTGCGGGCCCACAAGATGCTCAACGGCGGACAGGACCGGCCCCCGGCCGCCCAGCGCCGCCGCTGATCATCCGGCATGCCTCGCACATCACCCACCAGACCTCGAAAGGCAACCATGCCCGCACTCCGCACGCCGCGAGTCGCTCCGACCGGCCCGTGGGCAACCCCTCGCCTGTTGGCCATAGGTGAACCCCGACTCCTGGCGGGGATCGCCCCGTACGGCTGCCTGGGCAGGGAAGCCCACACCGCGATGCACGGTCCTCTGCCGGCACCCGCCTGGGACGATCTGGTACGTCTCACCGAACGCCTCGGCCTGTGGGAGAGCGACGCGCCCTTCGCCCGGACCTTCAGGAGCGTCGCCGAGTCGGGCCCCACTCAGGGGCGAAGGCTGATACTCGTGGTCAACGGCGTCGAGGACGAGCCGAGTTGTCTCACCTCCACGGGCCTCCTGCTGCACACCCCGCATCTTGTACTCGACGGAGCGCTCCTGGCCGCCGTGGCACTCGACGCGGCGGAGATCAGGATCGACGTACTCAGGGAGGACGTCGCACGGTCGGTGCGACACGCTGCGGCCGACCTGGGCCACACCGGGATCGACGTACGGGTGGCGCGTCTGACCGACCCGGGATCCGACGAACGGGAACACGCCCCCTTCACCCTGCTCGGCAGCAGTCAGACCTACGCCCAACTGGCCGTCGGGACACAGCGACACGGTCTGCCACAGCAGGGGCCGACACCACCTCCGGAACCACCGACCGTCCTCCTGACCGTCGCAGGACACACCGTGATCGAGACGCCCAACGGCATGCCTCTGCCGTACGTGCTGCAGTCCTGCGGGGTCGACACCGGGCAAGGGGTGCTGGTCGGCGGCTATCGGGGAAGATGGCTCGCGCCCGAATGGGCGGCGTCGGTCCAGGTGTCTCCGAGACTCCTCGGCCCGCACGGTTCGGGAGCCCTGCTGCCGCTTCCTGATCGCACCTGCCCGGTGGGCGAGGCGGCCAGGGTAGCCCGGCACCTCGTGAACGCCACCGCGGCCTGGTGCAGTTCGTGCGCACACCGGGCTCGAACGGTGACTGCCGCTCTTGCCCGGATGACGGCAGCACGGCGTGGCCCCGTCCTGGCCGGGTTGCCCGCGTACGCGCACGTCGTCGCGGGCAGAGGTTCCTGTCCCCATCTGGACCAGCTCTCGGATTTCATGGCGTCCGTGCACGGCACCTTCGCCGAGGACTTCAGGTACCACGCGAGCGGCCGGGGGTGCGGGCGACCGGTCGTCGGCGCTCTCCCGTTGCCAAGCCCCGCCCCCCAGGTCCTTCCTCTCACCGGCGTTCGCCCGCGAATCGGCGGGATGGCACGAGCCGAGGCGGACCAACTGCTCGTGGACAGGACGCGATGCGAGGGACACGGCCTGTGTGCGTTGGTCGCCCCGGACCTGATCCAGCTCGGCCGGGACGGCTTCCCCGTCGCCACGGCAACCGCCGTCATCGGCCGACAGCGCAAGCGTGCCGCGCGCGCCGTGCACCGCTGCCCCTCCTTGGCGCTACGCCTGGGGTCTTGAGAACTCACGCCTCGATGCATCAACTGCCCGGTCGACCACGGGGACGGGGCCGACACCCAGGTCACCGTCGGCGCCGAGCGCGTCGCGAACGGCGGCGTGGTCACCATGGAGGACCGCGGTACGGGCATGGACCGGGTAGCCCTCGCGGAGGCCAACGCCCTCCTCGGCGAGGACCTGGAGTCCGACCGCACGGACGCCCGGCACCTCGGCCTCTTCGTCGTCAGCCGGCTGTGCCACCGCCACGGCCTCAGGGTGTCGCTCCGCCGCTCGGCATACGGCGGAGTCTGTGCCGTGGTCCTGATCCCCGAATCGCTGCTTCCCGAGCTTCCGCGGCACCGGGCGAAGACACCCTGACGACGGAAGGACTACTACCCTCGTGCGCGGAAGCGGATCTGCCGTGCCTCGGCGACCAGACGTCCGCTGCGCAGAGCGAGCTCCAACTCGAATCGGCTCTTCGGGTCACGGAGTTCAGGTCCGAAGAGCGCCTCGATCTGCCGCATGCGGTAGCGGATCGTCTGCGGGTGGACCTCCAGCGTCTGCGCTGCTCCCGTCGCTCCGCCGCACCTGAGCCAGGCGAGGAGCGTCTCGGCGAACCGCTCGGCCCGGTCGGCCGACAGACCTCGCAACGGACGCAGTCGCCGGGAGGCGAAGAACCTTGCCAGAGCCTCGTCCTGGAGCAGCAGCAGAGCAGCGAGGTGGTCTTCGACGTACATGAGACGAGTCCCGGGTCCGGAGCGCTCCGGGGCGAGGGCCAGCAACTGCCGGGCCCAGCGTAAGGAAGCCGCCACTTCCGACAGGCGCACCACCGGGCCGACGGACGCTGTCCGGCCGTGCAGTGCTCGGGCCAGCAGCGCGCGGCCGTTCTCCTCCGGGTCCGGAAGCAGCAGGACGGTTCCCTCGGGCTGCCGGCCCACCAGCGCGTCGGGCCACCATTCGAGGGCCGGCGGCGGCGCGGCCTCCTGGACGACAGCCACCGCCTGGATCACGGCCGGCGGTCGCCACTCGGCGGCCCCGACCAGCGCCTCGACGGTGTCCGGGGGGTCGACAGGACATCCCGTCAGCAGGTCGACAAGCCGTTCACGTGCGGTGGTGCGGGCAGCGTCCCGACCTCCCCGCCCTTCGATCCCGACGTACGGCTGCGGCTCTTTCATCGGCTGCACTGTTGTGTGCCTCTCCACTCTTCAGCATCGGGTGGGTGCGGTGCCCCGCCCGCAGGAAGCAGATACACATGGCAGACGGCGACAAGCGCACGTCGATCCTGCTGATTTACCAACCCGTTACGTACATCTCCCGGCAAGCCGACCGGGACACGGCACCGCTCGGCGTCCGTGGCAACGAGCCGGGCTGTACCAGTTTCACGGAGGTCAGGTGCAGTCCATGCCTGCGGGAGACGAGAAGGCGGGCCATCCCGGCCGCGCGCCGGCGGTCGTCCTCCTGCGGGACCGAACCACGGCGGTATTCCGCGACGACGACGGCTCTGTCGGAAGCGACGCCCGCGGACCGGATACTGAATGCGGCGAGCCGATCGCGCTCGGTCCAGCGGATCGCCCGCTGTACGTCCTCCTCCACGTCGTACGGGGCGTAGATCCGGCCGCCGACAGTGATCAGCCGACGCCTTGCCGAGCAGCCCCTGCGTCAGGGTTGCTCCGCTTGAACCGGAACTCCTGTGGGCGGGTGCCCATCGGCTTCGCCGACACGAGGGCGGTGCCCGCGGACAGGCTGTAGGGGGCGGAGAGCCTGCGGCCGCAGCCCCGCAGGACCAAAAGCGCGCTGGAACCGCGTCAGCGTCGACGCTCTGACCGGCTCGCCGCTGCTGATCAGGGGCCCGACTCGGCTCGACCATCAACCCGGCCGTTTCGCCGCCTGTGCCCGACGCGTACTGCAGGCAGGCCACCGAGCCCGTATAGGGAATCGGCGAGGACGACGGCAGGTGCGCAATCCATGAGCACCCTGGCGGTACGCGCCGGCTGGCGGCCGTGCGCGGGCAACGGAACGGCGATCGCTCGGACGAACAGACACGCCAGGAACGCCGTCACGTAGTCAAGACCCTGCGGAAGCATGATCGCGACGCGGTCGCCCGGTCTCACATGGGCGGACAGCTGACCGGCGGCGCAGCTGGGACCACGTCAGGGTGCGCCGCGCGCCCTCCACCCTGATGCCCGAGAACGTCACCTCGGTGAAGGCGGCGGCGATGGGCGACTGACGTGCCCGCACGTTCACCCAGTCGACGAGGCTGCGCGTGGTGTCCGTCATCGCTCTTCGCCCCTGGCGCGGAAGGCGTGCGGCGACTGGTCCTGCGGGGGCAAGTGCGGCTGCACGGCGGGGCGCTTCGAGAGGGCACGGCGGCCTGCGGTTCCTGGCACCCCGTGGCCTGCCCTCAGGTCGCGCGAGGGCGAACCGTCCCTCTCCGAAGCCGACTTCTGCAGTGCCCAGGCCCTGAGCACGAGCTCGAGCTCGAACTGGACTTCGGGATCGCGCAGCTTGGCTCCGTACAAGCTCTCAAGCTGCCGCAGCCGGTAGCGGACGGTCTGCGGATGGATCAGCAGGCGCCCGGCCACAGCCGTCACGCTGTTGCCCGACCGCAACCACGCGAGCAGGGTCTCCGCGAGCCGGTCACGACGCTGTGGGGCCAGTTTCGCCAGCGGACGCAGATGGTGCGCGGACAGCACGTCCATCAGATGCGTGTCGCGGAACAGCACGAGCGTCGCCAAGTGGTCGGAGCAGAAGACCACATCGTCCCGGGGAATGATGTGGTTGCGCGCCAGGCACCTGGCATCCGTGGCCATACGCAGCGACAACGCCCCTTCAGTCACCGGACGTTCGGGGCCGACCACCACCCCCCGCCCACTGAAGAGGCGCCTCAGCGCGGCACGGCGGCCGGGGCTCTCCGGATCGGGGATCACCAGGCAGAGGGCCCCGTCGGCCTTGCCGACCAGCACGCCGGGCGGCACGGTGGGCCGCACGTCGCTGCCGGGAGGCAACTCCTCGGTGACGGCCACAGCCAAGCGCCGCGGCACCCGCCACTGGCAGGCGTGGGCGAGGTCCTCGATCGCCTCCGAGGACGCCGGCGGGCTGGCCGTGAGCAGGGTCACGAGCCGTTCGCGCCGCAGTGCGTTCTCCTGCTTGCGGCGCACTCCGGTGCGGGTGAAGCCCGTGATGGCGGCGGCCGAGATGTCGTCGATGTGGACGAGCATGGCCTCGGCCAGGGTTGCCAGCTGCGGCCTGGGCAGCACATTGTCGTCCGTGTACTGGACCACCTTCTGCCAGGCGACGCGGGACCCCAGCCGCAGGGCCACCTGGAACACGTCCAGGGTGCGCCCCTCACTCGCCTCTCCCGCACCGATGAGCTCGTAGGTGGAGCTGACGGCGTCCGCCCCGCCGTCCGGTGAGCCCAGACGGTCGATGAAGGTCCGCAACGCCTCCTCGACACCCTTGCGGAGTGCCCTGCGGTACTTGGCGTCCGAGGGACGAACGTACTCCGGGACGCCTTCGCATATGGCGGCGACTACGTCGTTCGAGATCGCCGGCAACATGAGGGAGAATCTTTCGGAAAGCTCTGGGGGAAGGACGCAGAACGGGTCAGGATGCTTCCGCTTCATATTGCCCGCCAATTCGGTACGACCTTTCAGTTGTCGCGTTCCGCAGGCTGTTCGCACTGGAAATATGTGAGGCCGTTCGCGCCGCCCGACGGGGTGCAGACACACACGGGGGAACCCGAATTCAGGCGGCGCGAACGGTTGCCCCAAAGGTACTCAAGCATGCAGCGCAGGCCAGCCGAAAAGACTGTTCCTTTCGTCAAGCCACAATCTCCGCCTGCTCGATTTGTCGCCGGCCTCTAGGAACGGGCTTCAGCCTGCGCGGCAGCCACCAGTTGGCCCGGCCCCCGATGCTCAGGAGCGCGGGGACGAGCACGACTCGGACGATGGTCGCGTCGAGCAGCACGGCGACGGACAGCGCGAAGCCGAACTGCTTGAGTTCCGGTGACCGGGCGAGCAGGAAGCTGCCGAACACGGCGGCCATGATCGCCGATCCGGCCGTGATCTCGCGTGCGGTGTGCGCCACGCCGTGCACGACCGCGCGGGCGTTGTCACCGCTGCGGAGCCACTCCTCCTGGACGCGACGGACCAGGAACACCTCGTAGTCCATGGAAAGACCGAAGAGGAGAGCGAACAACGCCACGGGGAGATATGCCTGCAGTGTGCCGCTCGGGCGGAATCCGACCAGCTCGGCCCCGTGCCCGAATTGAAAGACCAGAGCGGTCAGACCCAATGCGGCGGCGGTGGCGAGGAGGTTGAGCAGCACAGCTTTGAGCGGCAGCAGCAGGCTGCGGAAGATGACGAGCAGATAACCGAGGGAGAGCACACAGATGATCGCCGCGACCACCGGCAGCTTCGTGCTGGTCTCGGCCGACAGATCGACGTACTCGGCGGTGAGCCCTCCCACATACAGCCTCGTGGATGTGCCCGAGAAGGCGGCCGGCGCCAACTCGCCCCGGATGCGGTCGACCAGGGCACGTGTCGCGGGCGAGTCGACCTCCTGCGCGGAGACGACGCTCAGGTGTGCGCACCGTCCGTCGGAGCTCACGTCGACCGTGCGCTCGGCGGTGCCGGGCGCACGCTTCTTGTTCGCGGCGACGGTCACCTCAGCGACCGTGTCATCCGCGCGCAGCGATGTCTTGAGCCTCTCAAAGGAGCGCAGTTGCCGCGGGCCGAGAGGGCCGTCCCGCGCGCAGCCGATGAGGTTGAGCGGGGCGACCGAACCCGGGGCGAAGGACTGCGAGATGATCCGCTGTCCTCGGCCCGAGGGTGCGTCGCCAAGGGTCTCGGTGCCGAGGTCGAAGCCGAGCCGTATCACCGAGGCCGGTACGGCGATGAGGCCGAGCAGCATCAACGCCGGCAGGCCGACCTGGAACGGGCGGCGCTGGACGAAGCGCGCCCAGGCCGCCCAGCGACCGGATGTGTCCCGATGCCGTACGCCGGGTCGCGCACTTCTGCGGCGCGGCAGCTTGCCCGCGTTGATCCGCGTACCGAGTGCGGCGAGGAGGGCGGGCAGCAGGGTGAGGGCCGCCAGCACGCAGCAGGCCACGACCAGTCCGGCGGCGATCGCGATCTCCAGGAACAGGTGGCCGTCGAGGATCGCCATCGAGCCCAGGGCGACGATCACGATGAGCCCTGAGGCCGCGACGGTCCCTCCCGACGTACGCAAGGCGGCCCCGACCGATTCCTCGATCGCCTCAGTGCGCGGCATGCCCGTGCCGGGTCCGGTACGCCGGGCCAGTTCTTCCCGGAAGCGGCTGACGACGAACAGTGCGTAGTCGATCCCCACACCGCCGCCGATCATGGTGCAGATGACGGTCACGAACGTGTCCAGGCGCAGCGCAACGGCGAACACGGCGAGGATCCCCAGGCAGACCAGAACGGCCGCGAACGCGAGGACGACGGGCAGTACGCCCGCGGTCAGGGAACCGAGTGCCAGCACGAGAACGACGAGCGCGATGGGAACACCGATGCCTTCGGCGACGTGCTGGTCGTGCAACTGCACACGGGAGAGGTCGTTGCTCAGCGGGGAGGAGCCGACGACATACGCTTCCACCGCCGCCCCGGACGACTGCCGGCGCACCTTCCGCTGGAGCTCCGCGGCGAGGCGGGCACGTGCCGCGGCGTCGCCCCGGAGGGCGACCACGGCGACGGCGGCCCGCTTGTCGGCGGAGATCCGGCCGCGCTCATGTGGGTCGTAAGGGCTGGACACCCCGACGACTCCCGGTTCCCCGGCCACTTCTTCGAGGACCTCAAAGACGTGCCGCCGATAGGCTTCCGCGGCCGCCTGATGGCGCTGCGACCGGAACACCACTACGTCCTGTTCCGCACCGAGGGCCGGGAAGTGACGCGCGGTCAGCTGCGTCGCGCGTGCCGAGTCGGAGCCGCGCACGGTGTGGTCCGGCGCTCCCAGCCTCGCCTGGAGCAGCGGATAGGCCGCGCCCGCGGCGATGACCAGGAGCAGCCAGACCACGAGGACGCGGGACCGGCGGCGGGCGACCACGATGCCCCAGCGGCTCAGCGCGGGGCCGTGCGCGGGGGCGAGCCTCCTGGCGTGTCGTCCTCGTGGTCTGACGTGGCGATCTGTGGACGTCACGCACTGCTCCGCTGAGGCGATCCGCCCAGCCGCAGGACCTGGTCCAGGGCGGCGGCGAGGCCGCCCAGCTGACGCCGTGCCTGGTCGTACTTCTTCTTGCCGCTCGTGGTGCGCGGGATGGTGCGCTTGCGCGTGAACAGCAGGGAATCCAGGGGCAGGTCGAGCTCCTTGAAGGCCGTCATCTGTTCATGGCTGAGACAGGCCGTACCGGAGTAGTTCTCGACGAGTGCCACGATGGCGCTGCCGGGGTCGTGGATGTCGGTGTCGAGCACCAAGATCTCGTGGGGCGAATGGGCGAGGAGGTGGGCGACCCGCTCTTCGAGCAGCGAGGCGAGATAGTTGCGCCCGTTACGGATGATGACGTGCTTGCGGCGCTCCAGGATGTATAGCTCTCCCTTGTGGAAGAGGCCGAGGTCCCCCGTTCGGTGCCGCCCTTCGGGGAAGGGGACGGGCCGGTGCGTCACAGGGTCGAGATAGCCGGCGGACACGCTGGGACCGCGTACTGCGACTTCGCCAAGGACCCCGTCCCCGGTGAGCTGGTTGCCGTCGTCATCGGTGACGACGACCTCGATTCCCGGCAGCGGGGGGCCCACGGAGAGCACGGGGGTCGCGCCCAGGTTCGGCCCGTTCGGCAGGTCCGGGGCAGCGCCGGAGCCGAGTATCTCCTGGCCCAAGATGCGGACGGGGCGTCCCGTCGCGGTGTGAGCGACATCCACGAAGAGGCAGCGCGTCGGGCTCTCCGGCGGCACCATGGTGGCTCCCAGCGTCGTCTCCGCCATGCCGTAGCAGGGGACGACCCTCCCGGGACGCAGGCCGTAGTCCCGGAAGCGCTCCTGGAAGCCGGATATGGTGGCGGGCCGGATCGGCTCGGCGCCGACCGCTGCGCGGGTGAGGGCCGAGAGGTCGCAGCCGGCGATCTCCTGGTCGCGGATCCTCCGCCAGGCATAGTCGTAGCCGAAGTTGGGCGCGGCGGTGATCGAGCAGCGGTGGTCGCTGAGGGCGTTGATCCAGCGGTGCGGACGCATGATGAAGTCGGTGGGCTTCATCAGGTACAGCGGCCAGCCGAAGGCGAAGCTCAGGAGCGCCGTGCCGACCAGACCCATGTCGTGGTAGAGCGGCAGCCAGGAGCCCATCCTCGCCTCGTCTCCCGCGCCGAGACCGGCACGCAGGGAGGCCATGTTGGCGCAGGCGTTCGCATGGGTGATGGCGACGAGCCTGCTGTCCCCCGTGGATCCGCTGGTCATCTGGAGAAAGGCGAGCCGGTCGCCGCCCGGGCTCCGGTTTCCGCCGAGGCTTTCAGCGTGCGCCGTCCCGTACGCGGAGGGGTCGGTAGGCAGGGAGAGGACGGGAACGCCGGAGGGCAAGGCGCCGTCCGGAACCATGCCTTCCTCCACGGCCAGCACACACGAGCCCGCGAAACGGTCGGTCATGCGCCGCATCCGGTCCTGGAAGGCGGGCATGCCCCCGGCCGCCGCGGGCCCCGGAAGCACGAGCGGCGGCCGTCCGGTCGACAGGCCCGCGAAGAAGGCGAGCAGCGTGACCATCGGGTCGTTCGCCGCGATGACCAACGCTCCGGGGTCCCCCTGGGCGGTCTCCGGTAACTCTCCCCCGAGCCAGGCGCCCTTGAGTAGGAACTCCTCGTACGGCACCGCCACATCCGGGCTCCCGTACCTCAGGAACCGCACGCCTGGGCCGTCTCCTTGACGGCGGGCCGCTGCGTGGATACGGGTCAGAAGGTTCGGCTGCGTCACGAGGCGGACTTCCCCTCGGTCTTCGACCGTCGCTGCACGAGGTCGACGAGGTGGCGCATGGACGTCGACGTCAACACGTCGGCGTCGCTGACGGCGACAAGGAAGCGGTCCTCGATGAGGGTCAGCAGACGCACCGCGGTGAGCGAGGTGAATCCGTACGCGTTGAGCGGGGTGTCGTCGAGCCGGAGAGCCGCGGGATCGATCCGCTCGTCCACCTGGTGGGCGAGCTCGGCGATCACGGAGAACACCTGCGCGTCGTCTGTCGATTTCATCGAAGTTCCTTTGCCGTAGCGGTCCTGTCGTGGAACACGAACTTCAGGAGGGCGGTGGTGACGCCGGCCGACGCGGCCATGAGGACCACACGGTCACCATTGAGAAGTCGGCCGCTCTTCATCGCCTGCGACATGCCGAGGGGGATGGACGCCGCCGCCGTGTTCGCATTCCTGTGGTGGTCGAAGTGAAAGCGGTCCGAGTCGATGCCGCATGCCTCGAGTACGTACTCGCTCATGCCGTCGCTGGCCGAATGCCCGAAGACCCGGTCGGCCTTGAAGCGCTCGAACTGCGGCCGCTCGCGGTAATGTTCGATGATTCGCTCGGTGCCGAACTCCATCAGGCGAAGCCCGAACGAGACGAACCTCATCGGCGCCACCCCGCCGGGGACGTCGACTTCCTTTCCGAAGTAGCTGTCGAAACCCTCCAGCGGAACGAAGCAGAGACTGCGCTTGGCTCCCCAGGTCCGGAAGTCGGCTTCGTACACGTCAAGGTTGTTCTCGGCGGTGACGATCGCCGCGGTCGCTGCCTCCCCGAGGGTGATCGCGGGGTGCCAGTGGGGGAACTCCCCCACCGAGCGCAGTTCGTGGCGCTGTCCGTCGCCCCCGCCGAACTCGGCGTTCACGATCAAGATGTTCCGATAGGCCCCCACGGCGAGGTAGGTACGTGCCACGTCAAGGGCGCGCAGCCAGCTGGCGCAGGCATCCAGGACGTCGAACGCGGTGGCGTTCCGCAGCCCCAGAAGGTCCTGAAAGGTGACGGCTGTGGCTGGCTCAAGGACGCCTCGGCCGATTCCTGCGTACAGCACCAGGTCGATGTCTTCGGGCCGCAGCCCCGCGACGGCAATCGCCCGCTCGCCCGCCCGGCGAGTGAGGCCGGCTGCCGTCTCGCCCTCGGCACGGCAGTGCCGCACCCGCGTCCCTGCCGACTCGAAGCAGTTCTGCATCAACTCCGCCACGAGGTCGAGCTCTCCGGACGTCAGGTGCCGGGAACTGGCACGCAGGACCCGTTCCACGAGTTCGTCATTGGTGACTTTCCGCGACGGCAACTCGTGCTCGATCGCCAGGAACTTCATCGCATTCCCTTCTCGGATTGGGGCAACTGGGGCTTCGGGTAACGCATGTTCTTCGGCTAGAAAGTGAAGAATCCGTCGCCGGTCATCTCCTTGAGGCTGTACGTGAATGCCTGCACCACGTGCTGCAGATCGGCGTCCGTGTGAGCGGCGCTGAGCAGCATGGTGTGCAGTTCGGGGAGGTAGACGCCGCACTTGCGCATGTAGTACGAGAGCGCCAGGTTGGCCTTGAAATTCGATCCGGTGAGCCGGTCCCGCACGAGTCGGGGGGCCGCATGGTCGAAGGTGAGGGAAAAGATGGAGTGCGAGCCCTTCACCCGGCATTCGATGCCCTGATCGGCGGCGCGCTCCGCCAGCTGACGCGACAGCCACTCCGTCTTGACCCGCAAGTCCCGGTAGATCTCCGGATTCGAGCGCAAATGCTCGAGGACCGCCGCTCCCGCCGCCGAGGTGACCGAGTTTCCGCTCATGGTGCCGCCCACGAAGGCGCGGCTGTCGAGATCGATGAAAGGGTCCCCCGACGTTCCGGCGACATCGACGACGTCGAACCGTCCCACGACGGCGCCGCAGGGGAGCCCGCCGCCGATCACCTTGCCGAGGCACGTGAGGTCCGGCCGCACACCGGCGAGATGCTGCGCACCGCCGTAGTGCACACGGAAGCCGGTGACCACCTCGTCATAGATGACCAGGACACCGGAGCGGGAACAGACGTCCCGCAACTGCTCGAGGAAGGCACGGTCGAACGCCGCGAGGGCCACCGGCATCGGTTCGAGCACGATGCACGCCAACTCGTCGGCGTGGGCCTTGATCCGGTCGATCGAAGCCGGGTCGCCGTACTGGAGGACGAGGGTGTCGTCGACCACCTGGCGCTGGATTCCCGCGGAGTTGGCGATCGGCCGCGGGCTGTGCGGGTCTCCGCTGTAGCGGAAGAGCGAACTGACCAGGCTCTGGTCCGAGAAGCCGTGGTAATGGCCCTCGAACTTGGCGACGCGCTGCCGTCCGGTGTGCGCTCGCGCCAGGCGCAGCGCCATCTGGACCGCCTCGGTCCCGGAGTTGCTGAGGATGACCTTGACTCCGGGGCCGAACGCCTCGGCGATCGCGTGTGCCAGACGGAGCTCGGCGGGGTTTCCCAGAGCGTTGACGGCCCCTTTCGCCACCGCCTCCTGGATGGCCAGGGACAGAACGGGGTGGGCGTATCCCAGGATGTGGGGGCCGTACCCGCAGGACAGATCCACGTATTCGTTCCCGTCGATGTCCCACAGGCGCGAACCCGATGCCTGCTCGACGACGAGGGGAAAGGCGCTCGGCAGGACGTAGCGGTCCAGATGGGTCGGCGCGACGAGATAGCCCGATGCCTGGTTCCGCGCCTCGATGCAGCGAGGGCTGCGGCCGCCGATCTCCCGCTCGAAGCGCTTGCGCACCTCCTCGCTCAGGTAGGGGGAGAACATGTCGGTGAACCGCTGGGCGTTGCGCCACAAATCGATTTCGGGATCGGTCTGGGAAATGAACCCCTCGCCGGTGAGCATCGAGAGAGCGAGGAGCGAGAACCGCGTGGACACCCGGGCCCCGGCCCGGTACAGCAACCGTGTCGCCTCGTCGAAGAACGCCATGGTGGACCACTGGGAGGTCTCCTCCTCGAAGTGCCGGCGCAGGATCTCCGCCAACTCACCCCTGTGCTGCGGCGCGTGCTCCCGGAACAGCTCCGGCCGCACGACGAATGTCTCGATGAATCGCTCCACCGCCAGATTCCACTGGCCGCGGATGCAGGCGTAGTAGAAGGCCGAGAGGTTCCATTTGTCATCCGCAGAGAGCCGGCCGACGAGGCCGAAGTCGAGCAGTACGATCCGTCCGTCCGGGACGAACATGATGTTTCCCGGATGAGGGTCGACATGAAAGAGACCGTGGAAGAACACCATGCTGTAGAAGGAGTCCTGAAGCCTGCGCGCCAGATCGGCCCGGGAATACGTGATGCACTGGACGTCGTGGCCTTGTGTTCCTGCCACGAACTCCATGATCAGAACGTCCTGCGTGCACAGGTGGGTGTACGGCCGGGGCACGCCGAGGAACGGATGGCCCTCGAAGTTCCGCGCGATCTCGCTCTGTGATCGGGCCTCCTGCCGCATGTCGCACTGGCCGGTCAGCAGCGGCCTGAGCTCGGCGAAGTGGCCGGGCAGGTTGTACTTCCGCAGCCGGGGAACCAGCGCGTGTGCCGTGATGAGCAGCCCTTCGAGGATCCGCGAGCTGGCCAGGAGGCGCTGCCGCACCCCGCTTTTGACCACCTTGACCGCCACGTCGGTGCCGTCGCGGAGCACGGCTCGGTGCACCTGCGCGACGGAACCCACCGCCAGTGGCGTCCTCTGGAAGAGCGTGAACATCTGGTCCTGGGAGACGGGAAGGCTGCGCTCCAGCGTCTCGCGCAGGTCGCGCCGGCTCATGGGCGGGAGATCCGAGAAGAAGGACCGAAATTCCTCTGTGGCACCTTGTGAAAGAAGCCCGGATTGGGTCCCCAAAATCTGCCCGGCCTTCATGTAGAGCGGCCCCATGCGAAGCAGGAAGTCACGCAGGAGAATCGCAATGCGCACCCTGGCCGTCATGCGGTCACTCTTGAGTGAGGAACGGATTCCGGCCCACCTCGCGACGAAATACATGGTCCACCACAGGATCCGGCCGGCCTCAAGTAGAGACGCCCCGGCAAGGCGCAGCCGCACCACCATATGTTTCTCCTTGTCAAGGGAAATTCCGTGGATGCGATGCAGGCTTGCACCGCTACCGGGGGTGCGCAATGTGATCCCGGAAATACCACCGGTCGATGACAACAGAGATATTCACAACTTGTGTTCCGGTGACAACCCGTCGACTTTCATTGGACAAAGGGGTTCGCGCCTGCTGTCCTGCTGTCGCCATGAGCACACGCAGCGAGAATCGAAGCGAGTGAGGACATGACGACGACCCCATGGCCACCGGCCCTGGACCAGGCGTTCCGCCTGCTGACGGATCAGCGAAGCGTTCCCTGTGTGACCGGCGGATATCTCGACCTGGCCGACGGCAGGGTGCCGGCATCGACGGGCTTCGCCCAGGCCCTCATGAGGACCCGGGCCCTGCCCGTGATCTACGAAGACTGGTGGCGGCCCTTCCTCGGCTGGGTGTTCAAGGGCGGCCCGTCCGGGCCTGACATGACCGAGGAACACCACATGGCGCGGCGCCTGCTGGGTGTGCGGCCCGGAAGCACGGTGCTCGACGTGGGCTGCGGACCGGGGAACTTCACGCGTGAATTCGGCCGGGGGGCGGGAGCGGACGGCCTCGCCGTGGGTCTGGACTCCTCCCCCAGCATGCTGGCGAAGGCCGTCCGTGAGACGCACCGCGGCAATGTGGCCTACACCTGCGCCGACGCCACCGCGCTGCCCTTCCGTGACGGGTCCTTCGACGCGGTGTGCTGCTTCGCGGCGCTCAACATGTTCGCCGAGCCCTTCGTCGCACTCGACGACATGATCAGGGTCCTGGCTCCCGGCGGTCGGATCGCACTGCTGACGAGCTGCCGGCCTGCCGGAACGCTCGGAAGGGTGGCGGGAGAGCTCATGACCCGAGGCTCCGGAATGCACATGTTCGGCCCCCACGAGCTCGTCGGGGCGCTTCGGGCCAGGGGCCTTACCGACGTCGACCAGCGCATCGCCGGTCTCACCCAGTTCGTGTGGGGGCGGCAGAGCCGCGATACGTGCCGGGAACCCTTTGCGGCGTGAGCGGTTCCTCGGCATGTGCGGCCCCGGGGGGGGGGGAGTGACGGGGGGTTGGGGGGGGGGGCGGGGGGGGATGAAGGTCGAGACCACACAACCCGTCAGGCACAAACACACACAACAAGGGCATAGCA
>NZ_JBHYIG010000099.1:0-2733 GCF_042740015.1 Streptomyces sp. NPDC059037 | reverse complement strand
TGCGCCCGCCCGCGGTGGGGCGGCGGGGGGTCCGCGGCGGGGGCGGGCCCCGCGGCCGAGCGCGAGCCGCCGGCCCGCCCCCGGGCCGCAGGTACTGCCGGTCAGGACACACGTCCCGGCGTCAGATCCACCCTTCTCTCGCGGCATGGAGCGCCAACTGAAAGCGCGACGTGGCGCCGGCGCGTTGGCAGAGCTTCTCGAGATTCCGGGACAAAGTACGCCGGCTCACGCCCAGCAAGTCGGCGATGGTTTCGTCGGTGATGCCGGTACCGAGAAGCCCGAGGAGATGGCGCTGCAAAGGCGGCAGCGCAAGCGGGACCTGGCTGCCGAGGTACATGGGATGAGCCGCGCGCCACGCGGTCTCCCAGAGACCACGCAGTGCCGAAAGCAGGACTGATGACTGCACGATCAGCAGGGATTCGTTGGCCTCGGCCTCGACGGACGACATGGCCACGGTGGCCAGTCTGTTGTCGTACATACTGAGCCGCACCGGGACACTGGGCAACACGCGCGCCTGTTCACCGGCAGCGATGCAGGGCTGAATGTTGCCGACGTAGTACGGATGCCGCTTCACCGACTCAGCGGAGTAGACGACGCGGTACTTCACGCCACGTTCGAGATTGGCCATCTCTATTTGGTTGGGTGAACCGAACGCGTGCCTCGTGGCGCACGAAAAGTAGGGTGGCGAATCAAAGCACACGACTTCATTCTTGACCGTCTTTTCGAACTGCCGGACACGTTCTTTGATCTGACGGTACCCAGTGACGACCTCAACGAGTGAATCTTCTTCCTGTGCCCCCACTGATTTGCGATACCCGCGATACGCATTGAGCACTGCCAGGCGTGCCTCCCGGAGATAGGCGGCGCGTTCATGGGCGAGCCGCTCGAGAGCAGTCGTCGGTTCTGCAGGGCGAATGCTCGCGTGGTCAGGCCCCTGAGTAGCAGCAAGGCCGAGCGTGATGAGCCTCTCGACGGCGCCCGCCGCGGAACTCTTCTTCCACTCCAGTTCGGCAGCCAGTTCTTCCACATTGCAGGATCCCATTCGGAGCAACGCTTCGAAGGCATCAGAATCACTCGATGGTAGACCTAGTTCCTGAAGGTATGCCGACAGGTCGGCGTCCAGCATTTGGGTCCGTTTCCTACAAGGCCGGGCAGCGCCAGGCGGTGGACAGAACAATGTGGGGGGCGCAGTTCCCTCCCGGTAACTGCCGCTGGTAAAAAGTAAGCCAAACCTGTCTGGTTAGCAAACCTCTCCGAACGGCATCGCGCCCAATCTGGTCAATGGCATCGGCAGGACACTGGACCGGCTGAAGTCAATCCAACTTTCGACACGATTGCGGCCCCTTCGAGTGCACACCACTTAGTAACATTGCACCTCTGTCAATCCTGATTGAACCGTATGTCCGCGCAGAGGAAATCGGCCCAAAGATCGTCGTATTGGTCTTTTTCATAGGAACTTGTCCCGAGGTATGGGTTGTGCGATGCGTCACGCGCTGCCCCTTCCGCGTCATTGAGGCCCAACCAGGCGACCGCGTACGGGGCCCGGAAGGAGACCATCCCGCGGTCCTGGTCAAACTCCAGGGCCCAGGTCTGCTGGCTGTCGGAACGGTTGCACGGCCGTTGCCACACCGATTCCTCCGAATTCGTCGTCCCGGTGTGGGTCAGGCACCTTCTGGTGTCCGCATTGCGCAGCTGCAGGTAGGTCAGACCGTCGCCGCTGGTGTTCTGCACGGGCACCAGTTCCCACTGTTGCCGGGTGGTACCGACGCAGTCCGCCTCCCGCGGGTGGGCCGTCGGTCCGTTTACTTCCACGCAGCGACGGGTCCTTGCGACAACCAGGCGAGACCGTTTACTGCCCGCCGAAGGCGAGGACGAGGGCGAGGACGGTGTGACGCGGTCCTTGGACGGCGTGGCCCTGTTGGTGGACGTGGACCTGTCGGACGGACGCCTCGTGGTCGGCGCCGAGCCTGCCGTCGAGTCCGCCTCTGTCGGGGGCGACCTCGTGTCCACGGGCGCGGGGGACCGGTCGGCCCGCGGTGCCAGTACCGTGCGGTCCGGCTCGCTCAGGGGCCACAGCCACAGGGCTCCGATCAGCAGGGACGTTGTGGCCGCCACACCCCCCGCACTCCACCACAGGGTGCGTCGCCCCGCCGTATCGCCGTCCGGCCCGCTCACCATCGCCGCCTCAGCCGCGTGGGCGCCGGTCATGCGCGCCGCCACGTACGCCTGACTGCCCCAGAGCAACACACCTGCGGGAAGCGCCATGCGCAGCCGACTGTTCAGGTCGGCGAGTTCGGACGCCGCGCGGCGGCACTTGGCGCACGCCGACAGATGCCTCGCGAGATCCCTGCTACCGCGCCAGCTGGTGCGGCGCACCGCGGCCGCAAGGAATGAGCGGTAGTGGCCGCACTCGGCGGTCGCCTCACCGCTCAGCACGTGGGCCGTCAGATACGCCTCGCGCAGACCCTCACGGGCGCGCGCCGCAAGTGACGTGACGGCACTGGCGCTGATTCCGAGCCGCGCCCCGGCCCGGGCCGGCGGTTCGTCCTCGACCACGGTGTGCCAGAGGACGGCCTGCCAGCGCTCCGGCAGGCTGCGAAAGCCGCGCAGGACGAGACTCTGTTCCTCCAGACGCAGGACACGCTCCTCACCGTCCTCACCATCGGACGCGTCGGTGTGCGTGTCGAACCACTCCTCGAACTCTGCGGAGAGCTCGGTCCTGCGGTACTTCTC
>NZ_JBHYIG010000098.1:0-29917 GCF_042740015.1 Streptomyces sp. NPDC059037 | reverse complement strand
GCCCCCCCCGCCCCCCCCGCGGGGGGCGCCTTAACATCTGGGGGTTTCCTCCCCCCCCCCCCCCGGGGGCGGGGGGGGCCCCCGCCCCGCCCCGGGGCGGGGCGCCGTTCGCGTGCCGGGCCCGAGTCAGCCGCGGTGGACGATGGTGAGGTGCTTCTCCGCGCTCTGCGGCAGCCGGTGGCGTGCCACCGGGACCGGAGAGGCGAGCGAGGAAGCGAAGCTGGCGACCAGTTCGTTGGGGACGCTCGGGCTGAAGTTCGCGCACCACAGGTAGGGGGCGCCGAACGTGGGCTCGGCCCATGCCTGCCAGCCCATCAGGTCCTCCCGCAGGTCGGCGTCCGCGATCAGGTCAGGCAACATCTCGAGTGAGACGTGCGAGGCGAAGCCGGGGTCCGTGGCCGCGGTGCGGGGGCGGTCCACGTCGCGGATCCAGCCCTGTGCGCTCAGCGCCGTGACCACCACCTCGGGCTCCTCGAAACCGCTGTCGGGCACCGCGCTGGCGTCGAGCGCGACGAGGAAGTCGTGAAGTGCCTCGTGCGGCACGCCGGTGGTGAAGTAGGCGTTCCACTGCACCAGGGCGCTGGCGGTGTCCGGGCGGGCGGAGATCTGCAGAGCCACCCGCAGGCCGCCGAGCGTGAACGGGCTGCTGGCCAGGATCCATTCGGCGCCACGCAGCTCGTCCGGGCTCACATACAGCAGGGTGTCGCGGGCGGTCGGCCACATGCGCCAGCCCAGACCTGTCAGGATGTCGCCGGTCCGCTCGGCGAGGGCGTCGTCGTCGCCGGCCAGATGGCGCGGGGTGACCCAGTGCACCGGGTCCGGCGAGGCGGCGGGGTAGGAGGAGTCAGAGGGATGGTGCGGGTGCAGGGGCGCCTCCGTGGGCTCGGGGGTGGTTCACTGCCCGCCAGTGGGGCGGGTGCCGCGCCGTCGGCGCGGCGGGGCCTCGGTCGGTTCGTGCCAGGTCAGCGCGACCGCGACGTCGGGCAGGAGGGGGCCAAACTGCTCGGCCTCCTCCGGCTCGGTGAGGAACAGCACGGGACGGCCCTGCTCGTCGCGGGCAGCGGCAACGACGCCCGCACGGTGAGCCATCGGGAAGTCGGGGTTAATGGCGAGCTGCACGACGGCGCCGCGGTCGCAGGCCGACAGCTGGTCGAGCAGATCGCCGACGGTCGGCTCGGGCAGTGTCCCGAGCGGCTCAGCTCCCTTGGCTTCGGCGATGAACACCACCGGCCGGTCGGCGTCGTCACGGGCGGAGACCACGCCGCCCAGGCGGCGGGCCGTGCGGGCGAAGGGGTTGATCCACAGACGGACCACCACGTCGCGGTCGCTGGCGGACAGGCTCTCCAGCAGGTCGCCGACGGTCAGCTCCGGGGCCAAGGCGTTCTCCTTGCAGTAGCGGGCACCCCACCAGGGGCCGAGGGCAGGGTACGTGCCGTACGTGAGCGGCAGCTCCGAGCCGCGCGGTGGCAGTGGGCTCACAGCGGCCGGGAGGTGGCCAGCACACGCTGGACCGTGGCTGCGACGATCTCCGCCGGCGTTTCGGTGTCGAAGTGGATCCGGTAGCCGGGCACCTTGGCGGTGCCGGTGACGGCGAGCGTCCAGCCGTCGCCGTCGGTGCCGGGGCGCCCCAGCGGGAACCACCCGAGGTAGAAGCGGCCGTCCTTGCTGCTGACATGGACATCGGCCCGGTCGTCCACGACGAGGTGGAAGAACTCCGCCTTGAACAGGTCGGTGACCATCGTCGGCTGGCCTGGCCCCAGCTGCCACGAACGCAGCCGCAGCGCCTCGGTGGTGGTGGAGAATCCGGGCGTAGACGCATCCACAGTCACAGGCATCACCTCTCTGACCTGGGGTTTCGGGGAAGGTCGCCTACGTTGACATGCCCCTGGCGGCTTCCACCAGTCCTTTCGCGATCTTTCCTGTCTGCCCCCAGCGAACTTGTCCCCTGTCATCCTGTGGGGTCTCAGGTCTCGCTGCACAGTCTCCCGCTCCGCTGCACATCGGCTGCACTCATGAAGCGGGCGTGAGACGCCGCAGGTCAGCGGCCAGTCGATCGGGGGTCGCCTCGGTTCACCGCGAGGAAGTGCAGCGGGAGTTGAGATAGATCTCGGTGAAGCGGCGTGAGACAGCGGGAGTATCCGCAGGTCACGGCGCCGCCGTATGAAGCCGAACGCGAGACCCTACAGCCGTGTGGGATCTCAGGTTCCGTGTCGGAATCTCACAGTCGATGTCGGATCACCGTCGGATTCGACATCGATCGCAGGATCGACGATTCGTCCCGATCCGTGCGGACTGTTGGCCTATGCCTGAAAGTGCACAGCGTGGTACACCACAATGCGCACAGCTGCTGCCAGCTCATGACAGCGCCGTCCCTTCCTCGCGGTCTGCCGCCAAGCTGCAACGCTTGATCGTTTCTGCGGTGAACTTGCCCACCCGCTCGGGTGAGCCGCCCGGTCGTCGTCCGGGCCGGGCGATCTCTGACCGCTACAACTCGCCTCGTGATCAAGACCCTTCTGCGCGCCGCGACGGCCGCCGCTCTCACCGTCCTGCCCCTGACCATGACCACACCGGCGCACGCCGCCGAGACCGTTTCCCTATCCGAGGCGGTTGCCAGCCTTCCTCAGGCCACCGAGAGCCGCGACGGCTACCAGCGCACCAGCTTCAAGCACTGGAACGCCGGAAAGTTCGACGACGGCTGCAACACGAGGATGGAGGTGCTCATCGCGGAAGCGGTCGACGCGCCGGAGATCCTCCCCGGCTGCAAGCTGTCCGGCGGCCGGTGGTGGTCCTACTACGACGCGAAATGGGTCACGTCCGCCGGCGCCCTGGATGTCGACCACATGGTCCCGCTCGCCGAGGCATGGGACTCCGGGGCATCGCAGTGGAGCGCCAAGAGGCGTGAGGCATACGCCAACGACCTCGACGCCGACACCTCCCTCGTCGCCGTGACAGCCGCCTCGAACCGCAGCAAGGCCGACAAGGACCCCTCCGAGTGGCTGCCGAACCCCGAGGTCACCTGCCGCTACGCCTCCGAATGGACCGGAGACAAGAAGCGCTGGGGTCTCACCGTCGACGCCGCTGAACTGGCGGCCCTGACTCGACTCGCCGAGGCATGCCCCAACACCACCGTCGAGTACGAGCCCGCCCCGTAAGCGCACCGACCGAACACAGCCTCCATGGAGGGCCCATGTCCAGTCTCCGAGCCAACGACCAGGCGAGCATCCTGGGTGAGCCGACCGTTTGGATCGACTCCGCGGAATCGACAACCCACAAGGAGACCGTCAACCTGGACGGCACGCTGATCGTCAGCCTCCTCCCTGAGGCCGACCACGCCGCCACGGTGACCGTCACGATCACCGACTACAGCGGCCAGGAAGTCACTTGTGCTGTCACCTCGAAAAGCAACGATCCCATCCCGGTCCGCTCTGGCGCCAAGGTTCGCGTGACGTATACCGCCACCGCGGAAAGCCACGCGAAGGTCACATGGACCCCGATGGGAGCCAGTTAGACCAGAGACCCACCGCAAGCTGGCACCCTCGCCCCTGCAGCGGGCGAGGGCCAGCCAGGTGGCGCGTGTCCCGTCCAGCGACCAACGACACCTCCCCAACCGCGAATGCTCAGGTAGCCCAGCGCCTTCGCCGTCGCGCTTTCGTAGCTGGGCGGTGCACTCTCCCGTACCAACCTGTGCACTTTCCGGGCCCTGGCAAGATTTCCGCGGTACGCCGACACGGACCGTCGTGCTTCCGACACAACCGTGAGACTCCAGCATCCGACACGTCGTTAGGCAGCGGCAGAAGTCGCAGGTCACGGACGTGGCCTCCGACACGAGCCGCGAGGTCCTACATGCCGCAGGCACCGGGCAGACGGTCGAGCAGTCGACTATGCGCGGTCGCCGCCGACCAGACAGCCCCGAGTTCCACGAGCCTGCGACGGAGCTGACCTCGCTGCTCCTCCAGGACCAGCGAGGTGGGCGACAGGACCAAGACGTTGTCCCGGTACGGAAGGAACCCGATCCGCTCCCACCCTCTGGCAATTTTGGCCGTGACGCGGTCCCACTCGGCTTCGTTCCGCAGGCCGCCCGCACTCAGGTCAGAGACGCCGGGCGAGCACGCCACGGCCCGACACCCGGGCATCAGCCGGAAGATGACCTCTGAGGCGAGGATCACACCCAAACCTCGCCCCCTCCACTCCTCGTGCAAGGTGACGCGGTCCATGACGAGCAGGGCGGATGTAGGGCCCGCGGTTTCGTTGGCAGGGTTTCCTGGCGAAACGCTGGAATCCGCGTGCGGTTGACACTGGCCGCGTCGGTTGTTTGCTGACAATCAAGTGGTCGCCCCTCGGTCGAGCTCCTGACAGCGAGTGAGGTTCAGTGGTCTGGTTGATCGCCGATTTCGCCAACCTGGGGTCGGCGGCTTGCTCGCCTGAACCACCGCGCGACGCGGCTGCGGGGCGGTGAAGGTCCTGGAGCCTGCCGAGCTGTGATTCTTCGGCGAATCGGGCATGCAGCGGCCCCGGGTTGTTATGAGGATCTGCCCATCTCGGCCTCGCTGACAGCTAAATTGTCGATCTATGGATCGACGCCCCCTCAAGCTCATGGTCGATGTCCTGCTCATGTTGGTCGGGACCCTGTTGGGTATCGCGACGAACTACGCGACGGGCCAGTCGGACCATGTGCCGCTGGCGCTGCGGCTGTTGCGGGACTGGTCGGTGCCGCTGATCGGCGTCGCGCTGGTGCTGCTGGTCGGGGGCCAGATCGCGCTGCACCTCCTCGATCGGCCGGCGCCGGTGCGCCGGGTGTGGAACAAGGCCCAGCCGCCGTACCCGGGGCTTGAAGCTTTTACGGAGGACGACGCGGCCGTCTTCTTCGGGCGGGACCGGGAGATCGCCGAGCTGGTCGGGCGGCTGCATCCGGCGGTGCCGGGGCGGGCGCAGCGGTTTGTGACCGTGGTCGGGCCGTCGGGGAGCGGAAAGTCGTCGTTGGTGCGGGCCGGGCTGCTGCCGGCACTGGCCCGGCGGCGGGGGCGCTGGGCGGTTGCCATACCGTTCTCGCCCGGTGAGGACCCGGTCGGCACCTTGCAGCGGCGGCTGGCCCAACTGCCCGACGAACGGCCGGCGTTGCTGGTGATCGACCAGCTGGAGGAGTTGCTCACCCTGTCCGGTCGCGAGGAGCGGGAGGCGTTCCTCACCGCCGTACGCGACGCGTTGCGGCGTGACTCGCGGCTGTGGCTGGTGGCCACCCTGCGCTCGGACTTGCTCACCGGGTTCCTGGAGTCCGGTTTCGCCGAGCTGGTGCGTAACCCGGCCGTCGTCGGCGCACTCGGCCGGGACGCGCTGTATGAGGTCATCGAAAAGCCCGCCGAGCAGGCCGGGCTGACCTTCGCACCTGGCGTCGTGGCCCGCATGGTCGATGAATGCGGCGGAGGCGACGCGCTGCCGCTGCTCGCCTATACCCTCCAAGAGCTGTACCTGCGCGCCGGAGGGTCCGGTGGGACGGTGACCGAGGCGGCGTACGGCGCCCTCGGTGGCGTCGCCGGGGCCCTGTCCGAGCGGGCCGATCAGATTACCGGCGAGCTGGCGGACGCACCCGTGATCCCCACCCTGCTGCGGTTTGTCACCATCGACCGCAACGAAGCCACTCGCCGCCGGGTCCGCCGCGGCGACCTCACCCCGCGGGAACAGGAGGTCGCCGATGCCTTTGTCGCCGGACGCCTGCTGACCGGCGACGGGGGCGTCCTGGACGTGGCCCACGAGGCGCTGTTCCGCCAGTGGGCGCCGCTGCGCCAAGCGGTCGTCGCCCGTACCGAGGACCTGCGCCGCCGCACCGAGCTGGAACGCTGGGCGCAGGACTGGGACCACGCGGAGCGCCAGGACGCCTATCTCCTCACCGGGGAGCGGCTGTCTGTCGCCCGGCGGTGGCTGGCGCAGTCCTCGCGGACGGTCGGCGCGACGCCACTGGTCGAGGAGTTTGTGGACGGGTCGCTACGGGCGGACAGGGCGACGATGGAACGTGCCGCGGACGCGGTGGCCGTCCGGGCCCTCGAAAGCGTCGACACGGAGCCGGAGACCGCCGTGCTCGCCGCCCTTGCGGCAGTCGAGGAGTGCGCGGCCACACCCGGCGCGGTCCAGGCGCTGCACACGGCCCTGGGCGCCTCACGGCTGCGAGCCGTGCTGCGCGGCTTCGAACGCGGCGCGTCCGGGGTGGCCTGGTCGCCGGACGGGCTGCGGCTGGCCGTGTCCAGCGACGACGGCACCGTACGGGTGTGGCGTCCGGACCGCGACGACCAACCGGTGGTGCTTGCGGGGGACGGCGCCTGGGTACAGGGGGTGGCCTGGTCCCCCGACGGACGCAGGCTTGCGGCCGGCTGCAGGGACACCACCGTGCGCGTCTGGTCCTGCGACACCTGGGCCGAACTGGCCGTCCTGCGCCACACGGAGGCGACCGGAGACCGGGAGGAGGGGGTCGGCGGTGTCGCCTGGACGCCTGACGGCAGCCGCCTCGCGTCGGTCGGCAGCGACTGCGCCGTGCGGATCTGGGACGCCGACACCTACGCCGAATCCGCAGTGCTGTGCGGGCACCAGCGCATGGTCTGGAGCGTGACGTGGTCACCTGACGGGAAACACGTGGCCAGTGGCGGAGAAGACGGCACGATACGGGTCTGGGCCGCGGCCACCGCAGCCGTCGTCACCGTGCTCACCGACCACCAGAACAACGTCGAGTCGATCCGGTGGTCGCCGGACGGCCGCCGGCTCGCTTCGGCCTCCGGTGACCGGACCATACGGATCTGGGACACCGGCAGCTGGCAGGTGCAGCGGACGCTGGAGAGCCCGGAGGTCATCAACTCCCTGGCCTGGTCACCGGACGGCACGCGCCTCGCCGGTGGTGACGCGGACCGTACGGCCTGGGTCTGGAGCCTTGATGGGACCGAAGGCGAGGACCGGCTCACCGGGCACGCCGACACCATCTACGGCATCGCCTGGTCTCCCGACGGGAAGCGGCTGGCGACCGCCTCCCGCGACCGGACTGCGGCCGTGTGGGACGTCGCCGAAACCACCAACGTCTTCAGCGGCCGCGATGGCGCGGTGTTCCGCGTCGCCTGGTCGCCCGACGGGACGTCCATCGCCTCCGTCCACCAGGACGGCTCCCTGAGCATCCGGGACTTCGCTTCCGGTCGTACGACCGGAGGGTGGCACGGCCGTGAGGTGTCCGATGCGGCATGGTCCCCCGACGGCACCCGTCTGGTCATCGCCCTGCGCGATGGTGCGGCCGTCGTGTGGCGGGAGGACGGCAGCGACGAAGACATCAACCTGGCCGGACACACCGAGGCACTGTCCCACGTCTCCTGGTCCCCTGACGGCACCCGCATCGCCACCGGATCCCGCGACGGCACAGCCCGTGTCTGGGACGCCGCCACCGGTGAGACCGTCCACATCCTGCGGGGCCACGAGGACTGGATCGGCGGTACGGCCTGGTCACCGGAGAGCCGCTATCTCGCCACGTCCAGCACGGACCGCACCGCCATCGTCTGGGACACCACCGACGGCACCGCCGTCACCACCCTGCGCGGTCACCTGGACTACGTCTGGAAGGTCCACTGGTCACCCGACGGCCGCCGCCTCGTCACCGGCTCCCGCGACCGCACGATCCGCCTGTGGAACCCCTTCGAAGGCACCGAACTCGCCGTCATGGCCGGCCACGAGGAGCGGGTCCAGGACGTTGCCTGGTCGCCCGACGGCACCTGCATCGCCTCCGTGTCCCAGGACCGCACGGTCCGGCTCTGGGACCCGGACAGCGCCACCCAGACCGCGGTACTCGGCGTCCACGCCGACCGGGTGAGCGGCCTCGCCTGGCACCCCGACAGCTCGCGGCTGGCGACCACCTCCCGCGACCGCACCATACGCGTCTGGACGATGGCCGATCACGACATCGACGGCCTGCTGCGCCGCGCTCGCCAGCGGGTCTTCCGGGAACTCAGCACCGAGGAGCGCCGCTCTTTCCTGCTACCTGACAGAAACTGACGCCCACCTTCGACGCCTGCCGGACGCCGCCCCGAACTCCATACCGCCATGACGGAGACGGTACGAAGCACGGGCAGCACACACCCGGTGGAGATCGAAAGAGACCTACCGAAGACCGCTACTGAACGTAGTCATTGTCAACGGGTCCGCGGATTTGCCAATCCGCTGCTAACGAACCACCGTCAGTGCTAACGAAGTTGCGGATCCTACAGCGGAACCGCTGTACTCCAGCAGTTCGCCGACCTCGTCCGTGTAGTAGCCGGTGGCGGGGTCGAGGAGGACCTGAGCGATCTCGTAGAGGTCCTCCGACTCCTCCTCCATTGCCGCGTACGCATTGCGCCCATAGTCAAGGTGCACACGGAAGAAGGTCATCGAACCAGCCGCACCGTCACTCACGGTGTACGCCGGGCAGTGTTCTGCTTCGCACACACGGGGCGCCGCCGGGCAACGGCTGCCGTCGTGAACCCGGCGACGGTGGAGGATCTCCACGCTCCACTCTTCCAGCGCGTCCGCGTGGGGGGTGTCACTCAGCGTGTCGACGTAGACGATACGCTGAGCGCCAAGCCGGGTTGATGGCGGTGATGCCGCGGGGCTTCGTCGGCAGGGGCGCGAGTTCGATGGCGGCGTAACCGACCATGACTATCGGCCCCCGCACGCGGAGATCACTCCGCTCGACATCGCCCTCGGCGCCCTGCTGGCCATGTCACCCAGCCTCTGGCGAGCGCTTGCGGTGCGCATCGCCGACTACCCCACCTAGACGAGTAGCGCCGAGGGCCGTGTTACGCGCAAGCGAGTCGGCAAATGTTTCGTAGTCTAGGCAAATGAGCGCACCAGCCCCCGGGCTTGGCGATTTCTCCTATCTGGGTCCACTCTTCGACGCAGCGGCGGTGCACCGAGCCGACGACCATTTTGTGCCGCCGCCTGAGCCCGCAGTGGGCAGCAGCCTGGCGCAAGACGACGAGCCGCTGAAGTCGTGGGGCGTCGCCAACTTCGTCCGTTCCTCGCTCACGGCAGGGCTGTTCCATGTCGAAGCCCTGAACAAGCTGGTCACCGTCGTGCGGAAGGTCGATCCGTACAGCCCGTGGACCCTGCTGCGGTGCGTGCTGGAGAACTTCGCCACGGCTGTGTGGCTGCTGGAGGGGCAGACCTGCGACGGGCGCCGGCACCGCGCTCTCAGCTTGTGGGACGAAGACTTTCGTAACCGCGCCCAGCATGAGGCCGACGTGCACCATGTCGTCACAGGCCCGGACGAGAAGACCGGCGAGCAGCGGCGCCAAGAGGTCAAGCAACTTGCTGACAACCTGGGGCTCTGCCCTCTGAGTACGCCACGTGCAGGGGAAATCATCGTCACCGCAGCATCGACCGCCGGACTCGATCCCGAGCAGACACGAGCATCATGGCGGGTGGCCTCTGGCTTCGCTCACGGTCGTTTCTGGCCCCACCTCCGCGCCGCTGAACCCACCGGCGTCGTCTCCACTCCAGGCGGACGACTGATCAGCTTCCAGGTCGACGACAAACAGCTCGAATCCCTGGCCACCGCATGTCGAACACTCCTGGAACACACCGCTCGGCAGTACGCCTCCCGGAGCACTCCGCCATAGGCGCTGCAAGCGACCGTTCTCTTCGCCGTGCTCGCGGTCGCCGGACAGATCGAGCGCAGCTACATCCGCGAGAAACCCTCGAAGGCAAGGTCACCGCAGCGGCCAAGGGCAACCACGGCGGACGGCCGAAGGTCATCGACGACGACATGCTCAGCTTCGCTACCAGGTCCAGGCCCGCAACCTGCTGGCCTGCTACGGGCAGGAGACCGAGTACGGCACCGGTCCCCCCTGCGCGACTACTGATGCCATCAAGGCGCTCACAGCCACCAACTGAGATCTCTAACGAACCCGGGGCGGTTCATTGCCTCCGCTGGACACGACGAAGCCCCCGGAAACGCGAGGCGAATTCCGGGGGCCGTATTCGAGGGGCGGGTTGTCAGCTCTCGGTGGAGCCGTCGTTGTCGGAGCCGTCCGTACGGCGTCGGCGGGCAGCCAGGAGTGCGCCTCCGCCGGCGGCGAGGAGGACTCCGGCGCCGCCGAGCAGCCACGGGGTGGCGTCGGCGCCGGTGTGGGCGAGGGAACCGTCGGGCTCGGGGGCCGTGGTGCTCGATGCGGTCTCGTCAGAGGCCGGGGAGCCGGTCGGCTTCTCCATCGGCTCCGGCGTGCCGTCGTCACCGGAGCCGCCGGACGTCGGCTTGTCGGTCGGCTTCTCGGTCGGCTCGTCGGTGGGCTTGCCCGTGGGGTCGGGGCTCGGCGGAGTGGTGTGGCTCTTGGCGTTGGTGACGGTCACGGTGACCGGGTCGCCTGCCTTGGCCTTGAACTCGCGCTGCCCCTTGTAGAGGTCATACCCCGTGGGCGCCTTGGTCTCCTCGACCCAGAAGTCGGTGCCGGTGCGGTTGTTGACGGGGAGCTTGGCGGTGGCGGTGCCCTTGTCTCCGGTGGTGAGGGTAAGGAGGGTCTTGTCGCCCGTGCCGATGTTGACGGTGGCGCCGGGCAGGAGCTTGCCGGTCTTGTCGTCCTTGGCCTTGAGCAGGACCGAGGCGGGCTTGAACGGGTCGACGATGGTGAGCGGGGCGTCGGTGCCGGGGGTGACGATGACGTCCTGGTCCTCGACGACGTCGTGCAGCGGGCTGCCGCTGGAGACTTCCTTGAGCCGGTAGACGCCCGGCGCCAGGTCCTTGAAGGACAGGTGGCCCTCAGCGTCGGTCTTGCCGCTCCCGGCTTCCTTGCCCTTGGCGTCGTAGAGGGTGAAGGACGCGCCGGACAGGACGTCGCCGCCCGGGTCCTTCTTGAGAATGGCGACACCTCCGCTTTCGGCGGCATTGCGCGGGGCGGGCGTGGTGGAGGCGGACGGGGTCGGATCCGGCGTCTGAGCGGAGGCGGTAGGAGCCCAGGCGAGGGAGCCGGTCACAGTGGCGGCAACGGTGAGTGCCGCGGTCGGGAGAAGGCGGGCGGATCGGGTGTGCAAGTAGGAACTCTCCAGGTACAGGGTGGGATTGCCGGGGGTGAGGGGGTGATCAGCGGGTCCGGCTCGGGCCGGGGAGCCCAGGAGGCACAGCGACCGGGGCGCCGACGGACGTCTGCTGCGCCGGGGTTGTTGCCGCGACATACATGTGGCGACGGGTGTGGAACGGGACGTCCTTCACCGCACGGCTCACCGGCTCCGTGGAGACCAGGGAGGCGGTGAAGGCGGCGGCCAGCGTGGTGGGCGTGCCGTAGGAGAACCGTGCGCGCCAGTAGGGCTCGCTCGGGTATCCGCCCCAGGCCGACCAGGTGGGCGAGTCGGCACCGGTGATGGCGTAGCGGTGCCGTACGACGCCGAGGGACTCGGGGCCGCGGAAGAACTGGGTGCCGTCGGTCTTAATCTGATGGCTCCAGCCGCGGGCGAGGAGCAGTGTGTACGCCTCCTGCGCTGGGGTGTTGTCCTGTAGCAGTCGGCCCTGGCCGCTCTGGCGGTCTTCGAGGTAGAGGTCGACCAGCTCGCTGTGGAAGTCGTGCAGCAGCTCGACGGGGGTGGCGGCATCGAAGGTGACCTGCCAGGCCGCAGGGCCGAACGGGGCGCGATTGGCGGTGACCGTCCACTTCCCCTTACGCGGGCTGTCGGCGTCGAGGGCCCGGCTGGCGACCAGTCCAGGGGCTGGTGGCGAGGGCTGCTCCGTCGTCGGCTTGGTGCACGGACTAGTCCTCGGGGAAGGGCCAGACCGTAGTGAGATCGACGGATCCGGGACCGGCCAGGTGACGGGGCAGGACCTTCACCTGCTGATCGGGGTCGAGGTTGGTGAAGGGGTCGGTCGACATGCGCGGGTCCTCAGCGGCGGCGGGCGGGCAGGGCGGCACCGGCCACGGCCGGTGGGAGTGTGGTGGTGCTCCAGCGGGGGACGCTGCGCGTGCCGAGCGCGGGCGGGCGGCGACGGGCAGCGACGGTCTGCTGGACGTCGACCGGGGTGGGCGCGGGAGGCTTCGGTGGCTCGACGGGGGTGAGCTGGGCGAGTTGGGCGAGCCGGGGGCTCAGGTCCGCCTGGTAGCGGGCGATGGGGGCCGGTGCGACGAAGGAGGCGGCCATGGCGGCGATCAGGTGCTTCGGGGTGCGTGCGGTGAAGTTCGCCTCCGCGCGGAAGACCCTGCGTTTGTCAGGTCCGGCCCACAGCGTCACCACTTCGGCATCGGGATCGCTGCTGACGACGTCGATGCTCGCGCCGGCCATCTGGTCCGGGGAGACGATTTCGACCAAGCCGTAGGCGACCGGACTGCGTTCCCAGCCCGCGTCGAGCAGCGGCTGGACCGCGTCGGTCCAGTAGTACGAGCGGTTCGCCAGGAAGCTGTCGCTGTCCTCATCCCACTCGTCGGCCAGGGCATGGACGAAGTCGCGGACGATCTCGGGCGGCATCTTGTCGCTGATGCTCGCCGTCCAGCGGGATGCGGAGACGGCGTCCTCGGCGACGCTGATCTTCCACACATCGAAGTCGTCGCCGAACCAGCCGACCTTGATGCGGTGGTCTGGGGAGGTGATGAGGAGCTGGCACGGTCTGTCGCCCAGGTCGTGGTGTGGCCACTCTTTGACGGACTCAAAGCGCATGGGGTCGACATGGCCGAGGCCAGCGAGATAGCGCGGGGAGACGTAGACATCTCCCTCGATCGGGGTGGGATCGGTCATCGGAACATCCGTCGGGGTCGGGGGAGGTCAGCGGGCGGCTGCCGGGCGCACCGTGGGCGTGGCTGGCCTCGGCAGGGCAGGGGTCGTGGACAGGTGCGGTGGCGCCGGGGAGGGGGCGAGTTCGGCCAGGACCTGGCGCTTGAGTGCGCCGCGCTGGCCGGCGTTCAGGACGGACACATCCAGGCGTCCGGGGCTGGCCTCGAAGGGACGCAGCCGATGGCGGATGTGGTCGTAGTCGGGGGGGTGTTCGTCGGCCAGGCGGTGCAGGGCTTGGCCGAAGACGCCGCGGTGGGCGGCGTGGTCGGGTTCGTCCTGTTCGCGCTGGGTGATGGTCTGGGCGTACTGGCGGGCGACGCGGGTGTTCTCGGCGGTGCGCAGGTGGACGGCGACGAGGAACCGGCGGGCGTTGAGGACGGCGAAGGCGGCCTGGCGCGGCAGGGCGTCCAAGTCGCTGGTGAGCGGGCCGAGCTCCGTGGCGCTGGTGGCCCCGGCGAGCGGCGCGGTCATCTCGGCCAGTTCGTCCAGCGCGGCGCGCCAGCGGCGCAGCAGGAGCGGGTGACGCAGTTCGATGGTGCGCTCGTCCTGCTCGCGCGCATCGGCGGCGACGGTGTTACGGAAGGCGAGGGGGCTCTTGGCGAGCAAGCCGTGGACGGCCGTGGTCATGGTGGCGAAGAGCAGGCCCTCGCTCGCACCCCGCTCGATGGCGTCGAACACGTCGGCCGGAGCGGGCCGTTGGGCGGTGGCTCAAGCTGGGCCGCGGCGTATTCCTGGGCGAGGAGCTGCTCGAAGCGGTCGGGGAAGGCGCTGCGTAGCCAGAGGCGGGCCGTGGCGGCGGAGTCGGTGTCCACCTGATGTCCGGTGGAGGCGTGGTGTTCGGTGCGGCGCCGGTCGGCTTCCTCGACGCGGGCCTGGGCCAGGGCGGTACGGATTTGCTGGAGTTGACGCAGGGTGCGCTCGGCCCGCGGGTCGCCGGTCCACGTCATGCGTTCGGAAGCGACCTGTATCTCGCCCTCGGCCCAGCGCAGCGCGTCGACGAGGTCGTCACGGAAGTGCGGTCCGTGCAGCAGTTTGCGGGAGCTGCGGGGCAGGTGCCCGGTCGCGTCCGCGATGGCGGCCGTGACCAGGTTGCGGAAGCTGTCCTGCAGGAGCGGCTGGAGTGTCGCGGCGCCCAGGTGAGCAACGTCGTTCAGACGCAGCGAGCGCCGCTCGGGCGGTGCGGTGTGGGAGGGCTGAGGCATGGTGGTGGTTCCTGTTCAGCGGGCAGGGCACGGCGAACGTCGTGAAGGGGCAGGAGGAGCGCGCGAGTTACGCGACGGACGCGGACGGCAAGGGTTCGACGGCGAGGGTCAGGCGCCCGAGGGCCTCGTCGGCGCGGGCCTGGGCGGTCTCGGCCGTGGGCCCGGTGGTGATCAGGAATCCAGCGCGGGCGCTGAACATGTCGCCGGCGGGCGCCAGGATGACCGTGTCGCCGACCGTGCGCTGGAAAGTGATCTGCTCCAGCCACGGGGTGCGGGCGGCGAAGCTGGCGTCGAGGTGGCAGTGGGTGAGGGTGCCGGAGGCGCTCGGGTACAGCAGCCGGATCGCGGCGGCGCCGCGGCGGGTGCGGGTGAGGTCGGGGGCCTGGTCGCAGGCGGTGTCGGCGGCGGCGCGGGCCAGGTCCACGCCGGTGGCGAGCTGGACGAGGTGGCCGATCATGTCGCCGCCGATGCGGGCGTTGACCTCGATCAGGCGGGGGCGGTCGTTCACGAGGCGCATCTCGACGTGGCTCACGCCGTCGGTGATGCCGAGCGCCTTGATGGCGGCGGTGGCGACGGGCGCGACCTGGTCGAGCAGGGGGTCGGCGGCGTCGACGCTGTGGGCGACTTCCTCGAAGAACGGCGCCTGGCCGAGGGTCTTGCGGGTGACGGCCACGGCGGTGGTGTGGCCGCGGTGGGTGACGCACTCGACGGAGACCTCGGGTCCGTCGAGGTACTCCTCCACCAGGACGTTGGTGCTTTCCATGCCGTCGCGGGCGCCTGCGGCGGCGAACGCGAAGCCGCCGGGGAGTTCTTCGGCGCGGTCGACGCGGATGACGCCGATGCTGCCCGCGCGGGCGGCGGGCTTGAGCACGACCGGGTAGCCGATCGTTTCGGCGGCGAGTGCTGCCTCCAGCAGGGAGCGGGCGGTCATGGATTCGGCCGAGGGCACACCGTGGCGGGCGAACAGGGTGCGGGCGGTGGCCTTGTTGCGGGCGGCCTCCATCACCTCGGGGCCGTTCGTCGACAGGCCGAGGCGCCGTGCCAGGCGCGCGGTCTGGACGAGATACCACTCGGTCCACGTCGTCACCCCGGACAGTTCGTGCCGCTCGGCCAGGGCCTGTCCTGCGGCGGCCAGCGCCTGGGCGTCGTCGGGATCGGCGATCTCGAAGTCGGCGATGAACTCCCGCTCCCAGGTGGGCGCGGCGGGAGTGATCAGGACGACGTCGTACCGGGTGGCGACGGCTTCGAGGCAGTATCCGCGGTATGCCTCGGCCTCCGGATCGGCGGTGGAAACGACAAGGATGGTGGGCGAACCCGGGGAGTTGCGCTTGGCGCAAGATCCGTTGGAATGCGAACTGGGGACCTGCAGCATTAGGCCACCGTCCTCCCTATCAAGTAGAGGGCTGATGGCCTGCCCCTTTGAGGGCAGGCGTGCATTTGATGCATGATTCGTGCACCCAGCGGCGGGGAGGGTGCGCGTCGACTACGAAGTTGGGCGAGGGCTCAACGCGTCTGGCACTGCTCGACAGCGATTCGCTGCTGCATCCCGAAGGCGCCTTCGCCGAGGCGATGTCGGGGGGATTCGGATCCGGGGCGCGGGGACCTCGTCCGCCATTGACCGGCCCCGTCTACGCTCGACCATCGGTTGATCGCATGAAGGTGGGGGCCGTGGATCAAGGGTGGGCAGCAATCATCGGAGCCGCGGTCGGCGCAGCCACTACCGGCGGCACGGCATGGGCATCGACGAAGCTGCACCGACGCCAGATTCGGCGCGAGGATTACCTGGCCTTCCTAGACGCCACGACACGCGTCGAAGTCGCGCACGCCAAGCTCGTAGCGCGCTTCGCCAACGAGCGGTGGCCGCTTGACACTCCCTTGGACGCGGCGGAGATCGACCAGTACATCGTCGACCTGAAGTCGGCCGTGTCGACCGTCCGGCAGACGCTCCCCCGCGTCTACCTGGCGGGCGTGAGACGGGTCATGGGGCACGCGAGCTACGTGTACGCCGCAGTGCTGTTGGTCGAAGCATTGGCCGAGATGTGCAGGAGAGAACACATGACGAGTGCGCTACCCGGTGTCCTCAAGGCGGACTACCGGAAGGCGAGTCGCGACCTGGAAAAAGGGATGTACGGGTTCGCTCGCGCGGCCCGCGGGAAGGTCTGAGTGCCCCTCAATATGCTCGAACGCCCCTGCGCAGACAGACAGGATCGCTCCACAGGGCGGAGGCATTCCCCAGCTTGCGATAGCCGAACGTACCTACAAAGGACTCTCCAAGAGGCAGCAGATAAGGGGCAGTTCAGGCACAGCGATGTCGGTTCAGGGGGTCCGGCGGCGGCGCAGCTCGAAGGCGGAGGCCCATTCGGGGTGATCCGCGACCAGCTGCCGCGCATACAGCGCGGTGTAGTTGTTGTTGAGCCCGCGCAGCCCCTGCGGGAGTCGCCAGCGCAGGGCCTCGAACAGTTCCTTCAGCCCGATGCGGGTGGCTCCGGCGGCCAGCCGTTCGGCCGTCAGCCTTTCCAAGGCCCGGTAGACGTAGGGGTGCGCGGCGTCGCAGGCGAGGAACTGGTCGGTGATGGTGGGCCTGGATCCCGCGCGGGAGGAGGGGCGGGCGACCGGTATGACGGCCTGGGCGGCGGCGGGCGTGGGCATCGGGTGGATCTCCAGGGCGAAAGGGCAGAAGGGCAGGGGGTGTCAGGCGAGACGGGCGTGAAGGCCGGGGAGGGTGCGCAGGCGTACGAAGGCGAGGCCCAGGCCCAGGGCCTGCAGCACCGCGCAGGCGGTGATCACATGGCCGAGCAGGGTGGGCGGCACCGTGGCGACCAGGACGCCGGCCAGCGGGAACGGGATCAGGAGCAGCAGGATCGTCAGGGAGAGGGTGGCGCCGAACACCTGCTGCGGGATGAGGTGGGAGCGCAGGGTGCGCAGCACCACCGTCATGCCGCCCTCGCCGGCCATGAGCACCGCGATCAGCACGAGGTAGGCGGTGTAGGTGTGGGTGAGGGAGACGGCCAGGCATCCGCAGGCCGCGACGGTGGCGGAGAGCGCGCCGACGGGCCACAGGCCCCAGCGGTCGATCGCGCGGCGGCACACCGCGACCGTGATCAGGGAGGCGACGGCGGCCACCGACCAGATCAGGCCCACGTCCGCGCTGGAGTGTCCGAACTCCTTCACCACGATCACGGGGGCCGCGGCCTGGAGCAGACCGATGGCGAGGTTGGACAGGGTCAGTCCGCAGACCAGCCAGCCCAACGCGGGCAGCGAGCGCAGCGTTGTCCATCCGGTGCGCAGCCCCGCAAGGACCGGCTCCGGCGTCTCGGTGCTGGTGGCGTGCTGCCGAGGGGCGAGGGCGGACGCCAGGAGGGAGAAGACGGCGATCGTGACCAGCATCTCGGCCGCCCCGGCCCGTTCCAGCAGCAGTCCGGCGATGGCGGGTCCGGCCAGGGTGCCGACCTGGTCGATGCCCAGGAGCACCGACTGCACACGGTGGGCGCGCTCGCCGGCCTGGCGGCTGGCGACGCCGCCCGCCGTCTCGGCGGCGATGTACGAGAACTCCGTGAGCACGCCGGTCGAGGCGGCGAGCAGCATGACGGCGACCGTGGTGGGCAGCCCGGCCTCCAGCTGCGGCAAGGCGAGGGCGGCGGCCACGACCACCGCGGCCCGCAGCGCCGAGGCCGTGCGGAGAACGCGGGTGGTGCCGTGGCGGTCGACCATCGCTCCGGCGACGGCGAACGCGCCCAGGCGCGGCACCCACTCCAGAGCGAACGCCACCCCGGTCAGGGATGCGGAGTTGGTGGTGGCGAGCACCAGCAGCGGGATCCCGTACGTCGTCATCGCGAAGGCCCCGGCGTCCATGCTGCGGGGCAGGTAGATACCGCGCAGCAGGGTGGGGACCGGCCGGCGGGCATGCCGGGGTCCGACACGGGATCTCACGCAGCGGGCTCCCACTCATCCGGCGCGAGGGAGGAGTGGAGGGCCGTGTGGTGCAGGACGTACGCATGCGACTGGAGCCAGGCGGCCAGTACGCTCCGCGGGCCGTCGAGGGCGGCGATGGCCTCACGGTCGAGGACTGCTCCCCCGGGGACGACCATCCCGCTCGATTCGCCGATGCGGTCGGCGCCTTGCGCGAGAGCCGGAGCGTGGCCGAGCAGGTCGAGGGTGCGCTGGACCCGGGTGACGAAATCGCAGGTTGCCGTGGGGAATTGGTGGGCGCGCGCCCAGCGGGCGGCCGTGTCGTACACCTCGGCCAGCTCCTCGCCGCTGTCGGTGAGCCGGTAGCGGACTCGTTCGTGCTCATCGCCGTAGACGAGGCCGAACTCGCGCGCCCGGTCGATGGCGTGGCGCAGTTGGGGCGCACTCAGGTCGTCAAAGGTGCTCTGCAGGCTGCCGCGGCGGCGGCTGATGGGGCCGTGATCGTCGATCTCGGTGACCAGGCGGATCAGTCCGGGCAGCGTCAGCGCCCTGATCGCCCGGCGCGCCTGCGGGTGTTCGGCAGTGGTGAGGCGGGTCATCGGCGCGGCCCCCCTGCCTGCGGGAGGGCTATGGGGCGTACCGGTATCTGGTGCGAGAACAGGTCGCCGCCCTTCCAGGCCGCGGCCGACGTGGCCGGGGGCTGGGTGGACAGGGCCGGGGATGCCGCGGTGGGCACGGGAGTGGCGGGTGCCGGTATGCGGGGCTGGGTGGTCAGCCACGGTCCGGACTTCGTCTGCTGCGCCGCCGGGGCCTGGCCCCACAGGGGATGGGTGTCAGCTTCGGCGAGCGGGCGCCCCTTGGCCCAGGCGCTCAGAGCCCGGTAGACGGGAGCGAGCGCGCGGCCGTTGGCGGTCAGCTCGTAGGCGCGGCCGTCCTTGCGGACCAGGCCGTCCGCGACCAGGCGGTCCACCTGGGGATAGATGTTGCTGAGCCGGTAGCCCGGCATCGCCGCGGCGGACAGCGCCTTTGCGCTGGAGGCGCCGCGGTCCTTGAGCGCCCACAGGATCGGTGTGGCGTGACGGGAGCCGATCAGCGCGAGGGTGTCTTCAATGTTCTGCGCGGGCGCGACCGTGGCGAGCGGCTCCAGCCTCCCGGTGTCCTTGTTCTTCACCAGAGGCTTTTCCAGGTGCGTCTCGCCCCAGGCGGCGATCACGGTCAGGACGGGCAGCAGATCGGCGCCCCGTCCGGTCAGGCCGTAGGTGACGTGGCCCTGGGTGACTTCGGTGCGCTCGACCAGCCCGGCGTCGGCGAGGCGGCGCAGCTTGGGGTTAAGCGTGCCGTCGTTGAGCCAGGGCAGGCGCGGCTTGATCTCGGCGTAGCGCAGGGGCTGGGTGGACAGGGTCATCAGGATCCACACGCTCCACAGCGGGGTGATCATCTCCAGCGACTCGGTGACGCGGGCGACGTCGACCTGGGTGGAGCGGGGCAGACCGGTGGTGGCCAAGGGGGTAACTCCTAGGGCGGGGCGGGCGGATCAGCGGGTGTGGGTGGCAGCGGGCGCCGCAGCGGAGGCCGGTACGGCAGGGGCCGCCGCCGGCGGGGATGGTGTGGCGGGGACGCGGTGCAGGCCGGCGAGGACGGCGCTGACGGTCTTGGCGTGGGCGTCCCGGGTGGCGACGGATTCGGCGATCCGGCGGGCGCAGTCGAGCAGGTGGCCTGCTTCGCCCCTGCCGATCTCCCGTTCTGGGTGGGCCAGTTCACGCAGTCGCTGGAGCTGGAAGGTGATGTTGCGCTCGGCGAGCTGCAGATCGGTGTGGCTGCTCGTCAGGGCGGCGAGCATGGTGCCGGTCGGGTTGGTGTCGGCGTGGGCTTCGAGTGCGGCTATCGGCTGGCCGTACAGGTCCTCGATGCGTTCGGCGATGGTCTGGGAGGTGGTGTGGGAGGTGGTGTGGGGCAATCGGGGCTTTCACGGTCGGCGGGCCCGCACCGCCCCGGCACGAAGGGGTGCCGGGGCGGGCGGGAGCGTGGTGGTGAGCCTGGGATGGGCGAGCTGCACCGGCCGCTCGGGGCGTACTCCGGGCGGCGGCATGGTGCGCAGCAACTCGCCGAGCGCGGTGGCGTATCCGTCGCGGGCGGACAGGGCCGCCTCCATCCACTGCGCGTCGAACCGCAGGTCGTCGGCAGACAGTTCGCCCATGTCCCGGTCGGCGGCAGTGGCGTCGTGGATGCGGTCGCGGACCCGGGCGACCTGTTCCTCGGCCACCGCCAGCCAGGAGCGCAGCTCCAGGGCACGCGTCAGGGCGGCGGACGCCTCTCGGGTGTCGGCCTGCGCGTACAGCTCGCTCAGCGAGGCGCCGAAGGCTTGGGCCAGTGGCTCGTCCTGGCTGGTGGGCTTGTGCACGACGCTCACCGCACCGCTCCTCGCACCGGGACGGACGGTGCGGGCGCGCTCGGCGCCGGTGCGGTCTGCAGGGCCGAGCTGCGGTGGGGGGCTGCTTCGGCTCCGCGCCAGGCTCCCGGGCCCTTGCGGCCCAGGGAGTTCGGGTCGGTGTAGTGGCGTACGACCATCGCCCGCCCGTCGCGCACCGCCACGGCGGCATTGACCTGGTGGGCTAGCGCCATGATCGGGTCGTCCAGGGCGCCGCCGGGGGCGTTGTCGAGGGCCGCGACGAGGGCGTCCTCGGCCTTCTCCAGTACCTCTTGGGCCTCGGTGAGCATTCCGTACCACTTCACGACGACGGTCGCGTCGTTGTTGCCTTGCGGGGCTGCGGCCACCGCCCGGCGCAGGTCGGCCAGCGGCATCTGGAAGCGGTCCTCGATCTGCTGGGTGATGACGCCCATCACGTCGTCGGCGTCGTCGGGCACGGCACGGCTCCTTTCCTTGGAAATGCGTGGGCGGGGTGCGCTTCGCTGTTCAGCGGCGAAGCGCGGGGAAATGTGCTGTCGGTTCGGTGAATTCGCTTGGCCGGGACAGCGACTGGGCCGGTGCTGCGCTCGCGGACGTGGCACCGACGAGCGGCAGGGCGCGGGCGCCGAAAGCGGCGGCAGAGACGGCTATGCGGGGTGAGCGCATGAGGAATTGGCCTCCGGGAAAGAGAGAAGGGAACGCAGGAACTCACCCGCCGCTGACGCCGGGTGGGTCGGGTTCAAGAGTCCGGAGAATCCCCGGTTTTGTTAACCGGGGATGTGCTGCTATGTTTCGCCCTCGCCGGCGCCAGCGCCTCACGGATTCACCCCGATGGAAATCCAGAGGCGACGCGAATTCGCCTTAGCCGTCAGCGAGTTGGGCCCGTACGCGGCGCGGGAGCCGCAGGAAGGCCGGGCCTCGCGGACGGTGCGCTGTGCCGGGTCGCTGTCTGGGCGGTCGGCAGGGGGACGTCGTCGCCGGACCAGTGGGCCTGCCACCAGGCGGTGGCCTGCTCGTAGGTCGAAAAGCCGCCTTCTCGCAGGGTGTGCGTCCAGTGCTCCGTGTCGACCTCTTCCAGCAGCACCCGGAAGCGCAGCGGCGCTTTGTCGTCGATGGCGGCCAGGAGCACCGTGATCTGCATGCGGTCCGGGTCGTCCGAGGTGTAGCTGGTGACGATCTCGAAGTGGTCGCCGTCGGAGGTGAGGCGGTCCTCCAGTGCTGTGGTGGCCTCGTCGGCGGCGTCGGTGCCCATGTCCGGGCGCAGGCGGATGGCGCCCTTCGGGCAGCCGCGGGCGATCAGCCAGCTCTGCGCCATGGGCACCAAGGGCAGCTGGTCGTACTGGAAGCGGAAGGTGCGGGCCTGAACGTCGCGCTGCAGGTGGAGGGCCACAAGCTGCGGCTCGCCGGGGATGCCCCAGGTCACCGCGCCGTTGTGCAGGACGTAGTAGCTGTGCCGCTGATCATCGGTGTGGTGCTCGGCGAGCACGGTGAGGTCAGTGGCTTCGATGTCGATGTGCTGCCAGAACTGCTCGGCGACACGGTCGTTGACGGCGTCGTAACCATCGAGGCGGAAGTCCGGGGATGAGGGCATAGGGGCTTTCGGGGACGGGCGCGCGGGGCGGTGCGGGTTTCAGCGGCGGGCAGGGGTGACAGCGGGCCAGGTGCCGGGCCTGGGGACGGGGACAGCGCCGGGTGCCTTGGGTGAGCGCGGGGCGATCAGAGCCGCGCGCCCGGTGTCGGTCAGGGTGACGGGCTGGCCTGCCGTGACCGGGTGGGAGGTGTCGCGCACCACCAGGCGGTCCTCTTCGAGGCGTTGCAGCTGGCTGTAGGGGATACGGGTGCCGGAGGCGGTGACGACGTACAACTGCTGTGTCAGCAGGTTCTGGTGGAGCTTGGCGCCCTGGGTGATGGCGAGCAGCGCCGCGATGTCGGGCGCGGGCAGGTCCGGCACGTCGCGGGGAGCCTTGTCCCGGGCGGCGGCTTCGACGGGCTCGAGCGCAGTGATGGCCTGGGCCTGCCGCTGGTCCCGGGTGCGGGCCGCGTCCTCCAGCAGGCCGAGGGTCCGGTCGATGCGCTCGAACAGCGAGCCATCGACCGGGTACTCACCGGAGGAGAGGCTGTTGAGCTGGGACCGGTAGAAGGTCACGTTGGTCTCGGCCTGGACGAGGGACCGGTGGGCGTCAACCAGGTGGGTGTGCGGTTCGTCGAGCAGGTCGCGGTCGCGGTGCTGCCACAGCCGGTCGATGCTGTGGCCCACGGCGGCCTCGATGCGGTGATCAAGCTGGGTCAGAGCCTTCTTGACCGGAGCGTTGCGGGGCATGGAGAAGTTCCTTGGGGTGGGGCGAGGGCCGGTGCGCGAGGCCGCTCACGCCGAGGTGCAGGCGCAGGGCGAGGTGCGATCCGTGCCGCGTTTCGCGGACGGGGCCAAGACGCCGGAGCAGGCCGAGCATCGGGCGGTTGGATGCCTCGGTGTAGGTGCTCAGGGTGTGGGCGCCCCGGGCGTGGGCGTATTGAGCGGCGTGCCGGGCCAGCACGGTGCCGATACCCCGACGCTGGTGGGCATCGGCGACTTGGAGCCCGAGGTCGAAGACGCCCGATTCCCGGCTGACGGGACCGGCACAGACCAGCGCGAGCGGCTCGTCGCCCGCGCCGAGCCCCAGCCAGCAGTCGGCATGCGCCAGCAGCTGGCCAAGGGTGCGGTGCGGCAGGTGCGTACGACCCCAGCGGCACAGCAAGTGCGCGGAGGAACAGCGCTGGTGGAAGGCGTCGACGAGCGGGAAGTCCTCGACCTTTACGCGACGCAGGACCGTGAGGGCGGGGTGCCTCAGCAGGAGCAGTCGGGCAGCGCGGCCTCAAGGGAGCTGAGCAGGTATCCCTTGAGCTGGTGGGTGCCGAAGCGGACGTTGCGGGGCCGCGCGCCGTAAGGGCCCAGGAGACGGCTCAGGCGCAGTGGCGTGAGTTCGGCGTACGACCAGCGGCTCTCCGTCATACCGGGCAACTGGCGGAGGCGGTCGGTGAGATCGGCCGAGGATATGGCTTCCGGATTGCCGTGAGCGGCGAAGATGTCGAGACACGCGTGGACGATCGTGTGCTCGGCGTACGGGCAGGAGCGGCAGTCCGCCTCGTCTTCAGCGGTGTCCTGTTCGCCGTCGCCGCCGACGGGGGCGCAGCAGCACTGGATGCTCAGCAGGCGGGTCAGCTCGGCGCCGGCCAGCACGCGCAGGATGAGGGCGTCAGTGAGCTGCTCCAGCTGCTCGTGGGTGTCGGCGAGGCAGCCGGTCGGCTCACCGCCGGCCACGGCGAGGAGCTGCGCGTCCAGCTGCTGAACTCGGCGGTAGGTGTCGACAATTGCCCGGTGGTGCGGGTCCTCCTGCGGGATGTCGAGTCCGGCGAGGGCGGCCGTGAGGTCGTCGAGGCCGGAGGGGAAGTGGGTCGTCAAAGAGTGCGGTCCTTCGGAGTCGGGGACAGGGCGGGGCGGGGAAGACCAGGCACCGCGTACGGCGGCGGGCCCGGCTTGGGGACTTCGCGGCGCGCCTCCAGCTGCGGAGAGCGGGAGCGGGCGGCGTGGGCGAGCGCGCTCACCGGGCGGCGCGTGATGCCCAGGCGTTTGCGGGCGACGTTGTACACCTCGTGGCGGTCGCGCCGGCGTACGGCCACCACATGGATCTCGGTGCGGTGCGCCGAGGAGGGCGGGGCCGGGCGCTGGGCGTAGACGACGCGCCAGGCTTTGCGGCTGTCGACGTACAGCTTGCGGTAGTCGGCGAGTTCGCCGATCAGCTTGGGGCCGAACTGCTTGGCGTTGACGACGTCCTGGAGCTGGGCGAGGGCCAGGTCGCGGATGTCGCCAGGGGCCGCCAGGAGGTCGGTCAGGGCGCGCGGGTCGAAGGAGAGGCCGAAGGCGGGCCGGTGCTCGGGCCCACTCATGCGGCCTGGTCCGGCTCACCGGGCTCCGGCCGGTCCGCGGAGGCCGAGCGTGCGGAGCGGGTGGGGCCGGGCAGCAGGCGGTGCGCGTCGCGGTCGGGGTCGGTCTGGCAGGCCGAGAGCGGTCCGCCCGCAGCGCGAACATGGGCCAGGCAGTGGGTGAGGAAGTCGCGGTGCCACACGAACATCCCGGACGGCCCGGCTTCGGGGTCTTTGTGCTGCTGGTAGGCCATCCACAGGGCGTGGAGCCAGGCGACGACGTCGTCGTGCTCCTGCCACTGCTTACACCATGGGGCCGCGGTGGTGACCTCAGCTCCGTAGATGCGGATGAGGTAGTCGTCGACCCAGTCGGTGAGCGCGTCCAGCTCGTCCTCGTACTCCTCGCCCTCCAGTTCCAGGATCGGGCGCGGCTCGGGCGCCGCCTGGATCGGCGCTCCGGGCATCCCGGGAAGGCTGGGCATGCCGAACGCCGCGAAGGGCGAGGGGTCCGGAGGTGCGGAGAGGCTGTCGAGCTGCCGGGCCTGCTCGGCCTGCTGTTCCATGAGCTTGCGGACGCTGGCCTCGACGCTCTCCAGATTCGAGTCCGGCAGCCGGACAGGTTCCATCTCCCCGTCGTCGGGGAGGTCTATGGATTCGGGCACGAAATGGGTCTCCTTGAAGCCGCGGCCGATGGCGTGCGAATGACGGCTCCACGATCCAGAGAATCCCCGGTTTCGCTAACCGGGGATCCGGTGCTATAACGCATCGCGCGGCACGGGGGAAAGACGGGCCAGCAGTCCGCTCTCGCCCCGTGCCGGGCAGCGCGAGGTTCCTAGGCGGACAGGACGAAGTCGTCCTGGGACAAGGTCTGTTGCACGGTCTCGGTCAGCCGGTCGGCGGCCACCTCGGCGTACTCGCGGGTCTTCTCCACCCCGATGAACGAGCGCCCCTCCAGCAGCGCCGCAACGCCGGTAGAGCCGGATCCGGCGGTGAAGTCCAGGACCGTCCCCTGCTCCGGGCAGATCTTCACCAGCTCCCGCATCACCTCCACCGGCTTCTGCGTGATGTGCTGGCGGTTCTTGCCCGAGGGCTGCGATGCGGAGTAGAGGCCGGGCAAGTAGACCGGGTTCCGGGAGCCGTCGATGGCGCCCTTCGAGCCCCAGATGATGAATTCACAGTTCTGGGTGAAACGGCCCTTCTGCGGCCTGGCCTGCGGTTTGTGCCAGGCCAGCACGCCGCGCCACAGCCAGCCGGCGGCCTGCAGGGCGTCCGTCGTCGTCGGCATCTGGCGCCAGTCGGTGAACAGCAGCGCGGTGCCTCCCGGCTTCGTCAGCCGGTGCGCCTCGGTCATGATCTGGGTCAGCCAGAACCCGTAGCTGCGCTGATCCATGTTCTCGCCGGTGAAGTCCGGCAACGCGTGCTGCGCGTCCGCGGAGGTGTACTTCTGCTTCGCGCTGCGGCTGGTGCGCTCCTTGGCCGTCCGGCCGCCTGAGTTGTACGGCGGGTCGGTGATGACGGAGTCCACGCAGTGGTCCGGAAGTTCGGCGAGGACGCTCAGAGCGTCGCCCTGATGCAGGGAAAATGGCAAAGGGATACCCCAATTTGGTTCGGGTGAGGGTGGGCTGATTCACTCCGGCTCGCGCACAGCCCCCGGGCGGAACAGACGCGGGCATGACGATGCCCACGGTCCGCAATGCGGGGTGCGAGGGGAGGAGCCATCAATGTAGGGCACGATTCCCGGTGGAGCGGTGCCGTTGGGCGAAATTCCCGTGGAATTGTTTTCTGACGGAGCGTTATTCTGCCGACCGGGGATCTGCGCTTACTGTTTTGGAGCCCGGCAGTTCCCGCCGACGGCTTTCCTCTCCGCCCGCCCTCACGAACCGAGGTCCCCCATGCCCGGCCCCACCTGAACCTGACCGACGCGCGCAGAGGCGAGGTGCAACTCGCCGCGTGCGTCGGGGCCCCGATTCATCCACCACCGGCCGCTGCGGCCTTCCTCAAGCACGCCCGCACGGCCGGGACTTCACCCCTCAAGGACGCCCTTGTGACAACTCCCTACCCTCCCCTGTCTGAATCCCCGCCGCCGGGAGGCGCACCGGATTGAAGGCGATAGCCGCCGGTATCGGCGTCGTCTTCCTCTCCCCCCTGCTGCTCGCCGGGACGGCCATGATGGTGGCCGCCGCCTCCAGCGAAGCCGCCGAAACCACCAGCGGGTTCAGCGGATGCCTGCATGACGTCGACACGGACGCCGTCACCAAGCAGGTGACCAAGATCCTCGACGGCGCGTCCGGCAAGGACGTGAAGGTCGAGGGCCTGTCCCTGCCCGCTGAACAGGTCCCCAATGCCCAGACCATCGTCGCCACCGGCCTCTCGCTCGATGTGCCCAAGCGCGGGCAGATCGTCGCGCTCGCCACCGCCATGCAGGAATCGCGGCTGCGCAACCTCGGCTCCGGCGACCGCGACTCGCTGGGCCTGTTCCAGCAGCGGCCCAGCCAGGGCTGGGGCACCGCCCAGCAGATCCGCGATCCGGTCTACGCCTCGGAGCGGTTCTACAAGGCGCTGGTGAAGGTCAAGGGCTGGGAGCAGATGACCGTCACCCAGGCCGCCCAGGCCGTGCAGAAGTCGGGCCTCCCGGACGCGTACGCGCAGTGGGAGCCGCTGGCCACCGCCCTGCAGAAAGCCATCGCCACCACCTTCCCCGGCGGCGGCAAGGACAAGCCCGCCAAGGACGGCGACAAGTCCAAGGACACCGAGTCCCCGGCCTCCGGCTGCGGTCCGGCCGAGGACGGCTCCTCCTACGGGCGCATCCCCGAGGGGAGCGTGCCCAAGGGCTATGCCATCCCTAAGGACGCCGATCCCAAGGCGCGCAAGGCCATCGACTGGGCGATGCACCAGCTCGGCACGATGTACCAGTGGGGCGGCAGCTGCACCGCCGCGCACGGCCCTGACCCGATGGGCCGCTGCGACTGCAGCTCACTCATGCAGCAGGCGTACGCCAAGGCCGGGATCAAGCTCACCCGCACCACGTACACCCAGGTCAACGAGGGCAAGGCCGTCTCGCACAGCAAGCTGCAGCCCGGCGACCTGATCTTCAGCCGCGGCAGCGCCCAACGCCCGGAGCACGTCGGGATGTTCATGGGTGCGGGTCTCGTGATCGAGGCCCCAAAGACTGGCAAACCGGTACGTATCACGCCTCTGAAGGACTGGGTGATTCTCGCCGTCCGCCGCGTCCTCTGACGCCGCCCGCCGCCCGAGTCCCCGCACCGCGCGGGTCAGGCCGGCCACTTCTCGGCGCCGCTCGCGCCATCCCCCCTTCATCTCTCCCCCCCCCTTTCGCCGGGCCGCAGTCGGCCTGCGCACGCAAGGAGCCCCGCCACACCCATGCCCATACCTCTCGCAGACCGCGTCATCCAGCTCGCCTACGACCCAGGCATCTCCCCCAAGGGCGGCGGCCTGCCCGGCCTCGGCGTCCTGAAGTCCGTCGTCAACAGCATCAACATGTTCGGGATCATCGCCGTCGTCGGGGCCCTTGCCGTCTCGCTCGGCGTGTGGGCCTGGGGGCACCACACCGGCGGCCACCAGGCCGAGGCCAACGGCAAGAAGGGCGCCGTCGTCGCCGCCGGCGCCGCGCTCGGCCTCGGCGCCGCCAACGGCATCGTCGCGTTCTTCAGCGCCCTGGGGTCGCAGGTCCACTGATGAAACGACTCCCCTCCCTCTCCCTGTCCTCCTACGGCGTCGGATGGTCGGCCAACCGCCGTGTCGCCAGCGTCGCGATCACCCTCACCGTCCTGCTGGCCCTGGCTGCCGCCGTCGCGTTCTTCACCGGCCGCGACAACGGCGGGCACTCCGACTCCGGTTCACCGTCCGCCGCCGGCAGCACCGCGCCCTCCGAGCGGGCACCGAAGCCAGGCACGGGCAGCGGGTCGGTACCCAAGCCGCCGCAGATCGCCGAGCCGGTCGCCTTCGCCAAGGCCGCAGCCCAGATGCTGTGGTCCTACGACACCCGGGACACCACCCGTGACCAGCAACTGGCTGGCATGCGCGCGTGGATGACCACGGAGACCAAGTACGCCGACTGGGCCTCGGTGAACGCCCAGGTGCCGGATCCAACCCTGTGGTCGCGCATGGCCGACAACGACCAGCACGCCAAGGCGACGGTCACCGAAGGCCACTTCCCCTCCGCGTTCAAGGCGGCCCTGGCCGAGGACCCCTCCGCGATCACCAAGGCGTACATCTACGTCGTCACCGTCAACGGCAAGCAGGAGATCGCCTGGAAGAAGGGCGGCGGCGGAGCCGAGGACCGCGCCGTGACCCTGGCCGTCCAGTGCCGCCCCAGCCACGACTGCACCCTGGCCGCCATCGCCCCGACCGTCACGCAGTGACCCGCGCCTGAGACACGAAAGGAGGCCAACTCCCCGTGGGTTTCTGTGATTACCCCCTGGCCGACAAGCTGTGCTCCATCGGCGGCGCCGCCAAGGGCGCTGTCGATTTCGCCAGCGATCCCGGCAAAGTCATCGGCGACTGGATGGCCAAATCTGCCGGTGAACTCGCCGCCGCATCAGCCGACTTGGCCGCGAAAGCAGTGAATACAACGACCAGGGTCGATCTGAACGCGACCTGGTTCCGCGACAACTACGCGATGATCTTGCCCATTGGCTTGGTCCTCTTGGTCGCCACCTTTTGCGCCCAACTCGTCCGGGCCGCGACAAAACGCGACGGCCAAGCGTTGACCCAAGCATTCACCGGCACAATGTCCGGCGTCCTGTTCGCGTTCTGCGCCATCGCGTTGACCACCGTGGCGATCGAAGTGGTCGACGCTCTGTCCGACGGCCTGTTCAAGGCATCACACCTGTCGATCGAATCCGCTGTGCGGCGCATGGTCAAGGTGAATCAGATACCTGGGCTGGCCGGGATGGGCTGGCTCGTCGCCGTCTTCGCCGCCATCGGAGCCGCCATCGGAGCCGTCCTTTACTGGTGCGTGATGATGGTCCGCAAGGTCGGCATCCTGGTCATGGTCACCCTGGCCGTGTTCGCCGGAGCCGGCGGCGGCTGGGAAGTCGCCCGCCGGTGGCGCCGCGGCTGGATCGAAGCCACCGCCACCCTGGTGGTCAGCAAATTGTTGATGACCGTCATTTTCGTGCTCGGGATCGCTGCGATGGGCAAGACCGAGGCCAAGGACGGCATCGGTGCGCTCGCCGACGTCATGTCCGGCATCGTGATCATGGTGTTGGTGTTGTTGTCTCCGTACGCCACCTTTAAATTCGTGCACTGGGCCGCTGAGGGCACGTCCGGCGAGGACATCCATCGCGCCGGTGGTGCCGGAGCTGCACTCGCCAAGCAGCACACCGAGCACGCCGGCCGCAAGGCCGCCGCGATGGCTGCCACTGCCGGAACCGGCGGCGCGGCAGCCGGAGCGGGCGCCGCCCCGCAGGGACCTGACTCGGTTCCCGGCGGCGGCTTCCCTGGCGACATCGCCGCAAATCCCACCGGCGGCAGCGGCCAGGAATCCGGCGGCTCCGGCGGCGGCCAGGGCATGAAGGACGGATTGGAGAAGGCCGTCCAGCCTCCGCCCACTAGCGCCACCGACGACACCAGCGGCCAGTTCGGCGGCGGTCCCGGCCAGGGCGGACCCGGCTCTGGCTCGGGCTCCCCGTCCGGCGGCGGGTTCATGTCCAACCCGGCGGGCTCGTCCACGCCTCCGCCGCAGGGCGCGCCCCCGGCCCCGAACTCCGCTTCCTCATCCGGTGCCAGC
>NZ_JBHYIG010000097.1:25902-30390 GCF_042740015.1 Streptomyces sp. NPDC059037 | reverse complement strand
TTTACCCGCACACGCCGCAAACCTCGATCCTTCTTGGTATGGTGGTCTGGGTTTTGTTTTTAAGACACAGGTTGGAGGGGGGGGCTCCCTCTTGGGGGGGCCGCCCCTTCGGCGTACCCGGCCGGGCTGCCATACCGCGTACATACGCGTGCAATACGCCGCGGGGAGAGTTGGAGGATGCCTCCGGTTCCTCTCGCAGTCCTTGACCTGGTCCCCATCAGCTCCGGCTCCGATGCCCCGACGGCGCTGCGCAACACCGTCGAACTGGCCCGCGCCGCCGAGGAGTTCGGCTATCGCCGCTACTGGCTGGCCGAGCACCATCTCAATCCGGGCGTGGCCGGTTCCGCGCCCGCCCTGGTGATCCAGGCCGTCGCGCAGGCGACCCGGGAGATCCGGGTGGGTTCGGGCGCGGTCCTGCTCGGGCATCAGACGCCGCTGTCGGTCGTGGAGCAGTTCGGGATCCTGGACACGCTGTATCCGGGGCGGATCGACCTGGGCGTGGGGCGGTCGGGGCGGCCGCGCGGCACTCCCCCGGTGGCACAGGCCGCCGAGCGGGGCGGCACCTTCACGGACGAAGGCCTGTATCTGCCGCCCAAGTTCACGGGTTTCGCGCGGCTTCTTCGCTCGCCGCGCTTCCGGCTGCAGCAGGCCCTGCTCCAGCAGCCGGGCGCGCAGACCCCGGCGTACGACGCGCAGATCGACGACATCCTCGCGCTCCTCGCCGGGACCTACCGCGACGAGGACGGCGTCGAGGCGCACGCCACGCCGGGTGACGGCGCCGACGTCGACGTATGGATCCTGGGCAGCAGTGCCGGGGAGAGCGCCGAGGTGGCGGGGGCGCGGGGGCTGCCCTTCGGGGCGAACTACCACGTCAGTCCGGGCACGGTGGTGGAGGCCGTGGAGGCCTACCGCGCGGCGTTCCGGCCCTCCGCCGTGCTGTCGGAGCCGTATGTGGCGGTGTCCGCCGATGTCGTCGTCGCGCCGGACGACGGGACGGCGCGGCGGCTCGCGGCCGGATACGCGCCGTGGGTGCGGTCCATCCGCAGCGCCGAGGGTGCGATCGCGTTCCCCACGCCCGAGGAAGCCGCCCGCCATGAATGGACGGACGAGGACCGGGAGTTGGTGGCCGACCGCGTCGGCACCCAGTTCGTGGGCGCGCCCGAGACGGTGACGGAGCAGCTCGACGTGGTCCAACGGGCCACCGGAGCCGACGAGTTGCTGATCACCACCATCACGCACGACCACGCGGACCGGCTGCGTTCGTACGAGCTGCTCGCCCAGGCCTGGTTCAAGCGGGCCTGAGACCAAGCAGTGCTGAGACCAAGCAGTCCTGAGACAAGGAAGAGACGTCATGAAGTTCCAGGTACTGTCGATCATCGGTCATGCGCCGCACCCACTGACCGGCCGACTCCCTTCCTCCGCCGACCGGTTGGCCGATGTGATCGAGGTCGGTGTGGCCGCGGAGGAGCTCGGCTATGACGCGTACGCCGTGGGCGAGCGGCACGCGGGAGCCTTCCTGTCGTCGAGCCCGACGGTCGTGCTCGGCGCGCTGGCGGCGCGGACCACGCGCATCAAGCTGCTCACCGGAGTCACCGTCGTCGCGATCCTCGACCCCGTGCGGGTCGCCGAGGACTACGCGACGCTCGATCAGATCTCGCGCGGGCGCATCGAGTTGGTCATCGGCAAGGGTGCAGAGGCGGGCCACTTCGACCTCTTCGGGCTCGACGAGGAGCGGCAGTGGGATCTGCAGAAGGAGAAGTACGAGCTCCTTCGGCGCCTGTGGAGCGAGGAGAACGTCGACTGGGAGGGCGAGTTCAGGCCCGCCCTGAAGAACGTGACGACGGTGCCGCGCCCGTACGCGGGAGTGCCGAGGGTCTGGCACGGCTCGGCGACGTCCCTCAACTCCCCCGATCTGGCGGCCAGACACGGGGATCCGCTCTTCACCGCCAACGCCGTCCAGCCGCGCGCCGCGTACGCGAAGCTGATCTCGCACTACCGCGAGCGGTTCGAGGCGTACGGACATGATCCGGCGCGCGCCCATGTGGCGGCGGGCTCCGGCGGTCTGCTCATCGCGGACTCGGCGGAGCAGGCGGTCGCGCGCTACCGCGAGCTGTACGAGGCGAAGGTACGGCAGTCTTTCAAGCCACACCTGGAGGGCAAGGCGGGCTACAACACGCCCTTCCGGACCATCGAGGACGCGATCGCGGACGGGCCCCAGCTGATCGGCTCCCCGCAGCAGATCATCGACAAGATCCTCGGCTACCACGAGGTGTACGGCCATGACCTGCAGTCCATCACCGTGGACGGGTTCGGCCTGGAGCGGGCCGAACAGATCGAGACGCTCCAGCGGTTCGCCGAGGAGATCGCGCCGGCGGTGCGCGGGGCCGCGCCGTCCACGCTGTGGGACGCCGTGTGACGGGCAGACACCGGGAGCTACGATCCGAAGACATCCCTGACCTGCCCTGGAGTGATCAATGACTCTCCTGACGACGTGGGCCGAGTCCGGCCCCGAGACCGTCGTACGCCGCACATCGGACCCGGCCGAGATAGCCGCCGCGCTCGCCCCCGTCGGCGTGCGCTACGAGCAGTGGCCGGTGCGCGAGGACGTGCCCGCCGACGCGGACAGCGACACGGTCTTCGCCGCGTACCGCACGGAGATCGACAAGCTCAACGCCGAAGAGGGCTTCCAGACGGTCGACGTGGTGGCACTGCACCCCAGCGACGACCCCGCGTGGCCCGAGAAGGCGAAGGCGGCCCGGCAGAAGTTCCTCGCCGAGCACACGCACGACGACGATGACGAGGTCCGGTTCTTCGTCGCGGGCGCCGGGATCTTCTACCTCCACGTCGGCGGCGAAGTGCACGCGGTCTACTGCGAGAAGGGCGACCTGCTCGGCGTTCCGCGCGGCACGACGCACTGGTTCGACATGGGCACGTCCCCCGCGTTCACGGCGATCCGCTTCTTCCACGAGGAGGACGGCTGGATCGGCACGTTCACCGGCAGCCCGATCGCCGACCGCTTCCCGGACTTCGACACGATCCACGCGGGGTACGCCGCGTGAGTGTCTCTTTCGGCGCGGGCTCCGTGGCTGCCGTTGTGCTCGACATCGAGGGCACCACGAGCGCCACGGGGTTCGTGGTGGACGTGCTGTACCCCTACGCGCGCGAACGGTTCGGGACGCTGCTGGCCTCGCGGGGCGATGAGCCGGAGGTGGCGCGGGCCGTCGCGCAGGTACGTGAGCTGGCCGGCGAGCCGGACGCCGATGCGGGACGGATCGAGAAGATCCTGCACGGCTGGGTGGACGAGGACCGCAAGGCGACGCCCCTGAAGACCCTGCAGGGGATCCTCTGGGCGGAGGGCTTCGCGCGCGGCGAGCTGGTCTCGCACTTCTACCCCGAGGTGATCGGGGTGCTGCGGGGGTGGGCGGCGGGCGGAGTGCGGCTGTACGTCTACTCGTCCGGGTCGGTGGCGGCGCAGCGCGCGTGGTTCACGTACTCGCCCGAGGGGTCGTTGATGGACCTCGTGAGTGGCTTCTACGACACCGAGAACGCGGGGCCCAAGCAGGAGGCGGACTCCTACCGGGCCATTTCGGCGGCCGTGGGCGTGCCGTCCGATCGCACGCTCTTCCTGTCCGACCGGCCCGGTGAGCTGGACGCGGCGCGGGAGGCCGGGTGGCTGACGGTGGGCGTCCGGCGGGCCGGGGAGCCCTGTTTCGCCGCCGGGGTCGGCGGGCATCCGGAGGCGTTCGCCTTCGACGAGATCACTGTTTCGGCTTCGGCTTCGAGGAGCACGGCATGAGCGAGACCACTGCGCTGGACCTGGAGGAGGCGGGCGCCGTCCTGGCCGCCGAGGCGGCGCGGTTCGCCTCGTTCGGGTGGATGCGGGGTACGTCCGGGAACCTGTCCGTGGTCCTCTCGCGTACGCCGCTGCAGCTCGCCGTGACGGCGAGTGGGCGGGACAAGGGTGAACTCACCGCCGCGGACGTGGTGTTGACGGACGCTTCGGGCGCCGCGCTGGGGCCGGGGCGGCCGTCGGCGGAGGCCGCGCTGCATGCGCGGGTGGCGCGGCTCACGGGGGCGGGGGCGGTCGTCCATGTCCACACGGTGGCGTCGGTGGCCATGGGGCACCGGAAGCCGGAGGGGGTGGTGTTCCGTGACCTGGAGATGCTGAAGGGGCTTGGGCACGGTACGCACGAGGTCGAGGTGACGCTGCCGGTGATCGCCAACAGTCAGGACATGGCGGTCCTTGGGGATCGGCTGGAGGCGGCGCTTTCGCCGGGGATGCCGGCGGTGGTTGTGGCCGGGCACGGGATGTACGTCTGGGGTGCGGATCCTCGCGAGGCGCGGCACCGTACGGAGGTCGTGGAGTGGCTCCTGGAGCTGGAGCTGACCCGGGGGTAGCCCTGCGGGGCTACCCCCCCCCCGCCCAGGCCGGTCGCGTATAACACACAGAAGCAGGCCCACACCAACACACTTGTTTTATACGTGGGG